>NZ_RZPL01000048.1:0-14982 GCF_004022805.1 Mesorhizobium sp. M7A.F.Ca.CA.002.04.1.1
GCCCTGCGCGACGATCGAATTGCCGGCAAGGGAAGGGAAAAGCGCGCCTGACCCGGCACCATCTCCACCATGGCAGGCCGAGCAATTGTCGCGATAGATTGCCTCGCCCGCGGTCATCCGTGTTGCGTCAGGCTTTGCCGGTTGGGCGCTGTCGACATCCGAGCCCAGGCTCTTGAGGTAGACTGCAACCGCCTTGAGATCGGGATCGGTCATTTTCGACGTGGAGTTCTCGATGGCCTCCGCCATCGGACCGGAGGCAATCGAATGCGCATTGACGCCGGTCTTGAGGTATTTCACCAGATCCTCTTCCGACCATTTGCCCAGGCCCGATTGCGCATTGTTGGTGATGTCGGGGGCAAACCAGCCCTGCAGGGAGGCACCTTGCAGGAACTCGCTGTCCTTATCGGCGCCAAGGAAAGATTTGGGCGAGTGGCAGGTGCCGCAATGGCCCGCTCCCTGGACGATATAAGCGCCGCGATTCCACTCCGCCGACTTGGAGGGATCCGGCTGAAAGCTTGCTTCGGTGAAGTTGAGGGCATTCCAGCCCAGCATCGCCAGCCGGATGTTCAACGGGAACGGCAGCTGATTGGCTTCGACCTTGTTCGATACCGGTTGAACCGTCGTCAGATAGGCCCACAAGTCGGAAATGTCCCGATCGTTCATCCTGGTATAGGCGGGGTAGGGCATTGCGGGGTAGAGCCGCACACCATTGTGGCCGATGCCTGACTTCATCATGCTGCGGAAGTCGGCTTCCGACCAACTGCCGATGCCCGTCTCGCGGTCAGGCGTTATGTTGGGCGGCACAAGCGCGCCGAACGGCGTTTCGAGCGGCAGGCCGCCGGCCAGCGGTTTGCCCTCGGCTCGCGTATGACAGCCTGCACAGTCGCCGAGCACCGCCTGATACTGTCCACGTATGATCTGGTCCGCCTGGTCGGCACTCCATGCCGGGCCGCCAGTGAGGGCCGCAGCACCGATGGCGAGCGTGAGAACGAGCTTGTTCATGCCTGCACCAGGGGTGCACCGGGATTGCGCAGATATTGATTGCGGATGGCATCGGCGGCGCGGAAAGCGAGCGCGCCGACCGTTCCTGTCGGATTTTTGCCGGCATTCTGCGGGAAGGCCGACGCACCGATGACAAAGACGTTGGGGACGTCCCAACTCTGGAGGAAGGTGTTGACCGCGCTCTTCTTCGGGTCCGTTCCCATGATGGCGCCGCCCGTATTGTGGGTGCTCTGGTAGGGGACGCTGTCCCAGCCTTTCTTGCGGCGGCTGACGGCGTACTGCTTTCCGCCGAGCGCCTTGGCAATTTCCTCCATCCGGTCGCAGACATAGTTCGACATGCGGATGTCGTTGTCGGGAAAATCGAACGTCATGCGCATCAGCGGCCGCCCGAAACGGTCCTTGTAGGTCGGGTCGAGGTCGAGGTAGTTGTTGCGCGTCGCGTAGCTGCTTCCCTGGGACGAGTAGCCAAGCGTGCTCTTGTAGCCCTCGACCGTTGCCTTCTTCCAGGCGCTGCCCCATTTCGGCGTGCCGGGCAGGGTCGGCCTGGTTCCGATCGGGCGCCCGTTGGTGGGAATGCAGTTGATGCCCGCACCGCCGACGAAGTCCAGCGCGCCGTGGTCGAACGCGTCACCATTGTAATCGTCGATCGTCTGGCCGAGCGCGCCTGCGGCGATGAACGGGTTGAAGTTCTTGTCGTCGAAGAACACCTGCACGCCGGCGTTTGTCTGGTAGCAGTAATTGCGCCCAACCGTTCCTTCGCCGCTGCCGGGGTCGTAGATCTTGCCGATGCCGGACAGCATCATCAGCCGGGCATTGTGCAGGCCGTAGGCGCACAGCAGCACCAGATCGGCCGGCTGGAAGTACTCCTCGCCTGAGGTATCGACGTAGGTCACGCCGCGCGCCGACTTGCCTCCGGGAGCCAGATCGACATGCAGTACCTCGCTGTCGGTGCGGACTTCGAAATTGGACTTCTTCATCAGCACCGGAAGGACGGTGGTCTGGGCGCTCGACTTCGAATAGTTGGCACAGCCGAAGCGTTCGCAGAATCCGCAATAGGTGCATTGACCCATGGCGATGCCGAGCGGGTTGACATAGGCCCGCGACATGTTGGCGGATGGGGTCGGGAAGGGATGCAGGCCGATCGACCGGCCGACCTCGGCGAACAGGGTTGGCGCGTAGGTCATCTGCATCGGCGGGGTCGGATAATCCCGCGACCTTGGATCCTCGAACGGATTGCCGCCTTCCTGCAACTGCCCCTTGATATTGCCGGCCTTGCCCGAGATGCCTGCCAGATACTCGAACTGGTCGTAATAGGGCTCCATCTCCGCGCCGGTCACGCCCCAGTCCTCGACCTGGAGATCGGCGATTCTCGATGCACCATATTTCTTGGTCAGATTGGTCTTTATCTGAAAGTCTGAATCCCAGAACCGCCAGGTGTGGCCGTTCCAGTGGACGCCGGCGCCGCCGACGCCGTTGCCGGGGAGGAAGGAGCCGAAATCGCGCATCGGCAGCGCCTTCTGCGATGGGTCGTTGCGCACCGTCATGGTTTCCACGGCGGGCTGCAGGAAGAGGTCGCGCCGGATGCTGTAGCGCAACTCATCCTGCGCGTAGCCGATGTTGAAATCGGTTGCCGTATCGCGCCAGGGGCCGCGTTCTATAGCCACCACGTCCAGGCCCTGATCGGTCAATTCGTGGGCCAGAATGGATCCCGTCCAGCCGAGGCCGACGATCACGACGTCTTTGCGAGGCAGTATCTTGGTCATGATCAGGCGCCTTTGCCGAGCCATTCGGGGCGCCCGATGATCGAGACAGGCGGCTGCGGATATGGCTGATTGTGTTTGCTGACATGGTCGCGGTAGTCGTAGCGGGCGCCTGGAAAACCAAGCATGCGCCACGAGACCATGTCCTTGTTGCCGCCATAGACGGGGTCGGCAAAGAACCCCTCCATGGTGTTCTGCAGCAGAAGCCCGAAGAAACCCGGCCCCTTGACGCCATTGGGCAGGTCGACCTTCCCGGCCTCCATAGCCGTCAGGAAGGCATCCTGTTCGGCCGGTGCGAGCTCGACGAATGTCTTGCCGTCCCGCTGTTTCAGGAAAGCGTCGATGGCGGCAAGCCCGGTGCGGTAACGCTGCGCCGGATTGGCCTCGCCCTGATAGCCCTGGGTGGGCAGTCCAGGCAGAAACGGGCCTTGCGTGTAAAGCCGGCTCGACGCACCGAACGCCCCCATCAACTGCCTGTCGATATAGACGGCGCAACCGGCTTCCTTGCCGCCCATGCTGAGCTCGTCGGCCGGAATGATGCGGTCGACGATCGCCTCGACTAGAGCTGCTTCCTGGGCCGAGAAAAAGTGCCAGCCGCCTGCCACGACCTGCGTCGGTGGATCGGATGTCATTGGCGTCCAGGGCAAAGTGCCCGAGAACGATCGCGCAAAACCGGCCGATGTCGCGGTTGCCGTAAACATTGCGACCGAGGACAGGAAAAGACGCCGATTCATTCGGACAGGGTTGCGACGGTTCATATTAGGAATCTCAAAAATAAGAGAGCACGCTTGGGAAGTGATTCCCAAGTATTCATGACAACGATAGTTAGGTTAAGCCGCAGATCGAATGCCGATAGACTGCGAGATGAAAATGACCTCGTCAACCACATCACAAAATCGTTAGCGAGGGTTTGGTCTACTGTCGATCAGGTCTGCTTGTGCTGTTGGAAGCCGGTTTTCGCCCGGAACTTGGGCTGCAGCGTCGCCTCTTGCAGAGCGTCCTGGCATACGCGGCCGGATACTGGACCGATAGAAACAGCATCGTGCCATCAGGCATGAATCAGGGACAGCCACAGACCGGCTGGCGTTCGAGGTAGTGGTCGACACCAGGGCGCCACCGCGACGTATCACGAGGCGTTCCGGACCCCTTGATCATACCTGCTCAGCTGGCAAGCAGCCTAATGAGTTTACGACCTGGACGACGCCTTGTAGACTGAACACATGGCGCTCAAACGGATGGACAACATAGGAATCGTCGTCGATGACCTCGAAGAGACGATTGGTTTCTTTGGCGAGCTCGGCCTTGAGCTCGAAGGGCGGGCCACGATCGAAGGAGAATGGGCCGGACGTGTCACTGGACTGGGCGATCAACGCGTCGAGATTGCCATGATGCGGACGCCGGACGGCCACAGCCGGCTCGAACTGTCCCGCTTCCTCACGCCGCCTGCCGTCTCGGATCACCGCAACGCCCCGGTTAACGCCCTCGGCTACCTCCGCGTCATGTTCGCCGTGGACGACATTGAGGGGACGCTTGAAAGGCTCCGCAATCGCGGTGCGCGGCTCGAAGGCGAAGTTGTCCAGTATAGAGACGTGTATCGGCTCTGCTACATTCGAGGGCCCGGAGGGCTTCTCATAGGGCTCGCGCAAGAACTAAGCTGAGCGCAATGCGCTAAGCGGCCTGCCGCTTCGGCACCATCTGCTCATCCATCCCCGGCCGATGGCCGCGCAGATAGAGCGCGCAGGTGGTGCGCAGCATCGACGCAAAGTTCGGGATGGCGCCGTTGATCTCTATGGCTTCGTCATAGAGCTTGGAGATGAATTTCGGCGTCGTCAGGTTCTGGTTTTCGGCGATCTCGTCAAGCAACGCCCAGAACGTCGCTTCGAGCTGGATGCTGGTCGAGTGACCGTCGATGCGAATCGAGCGGTTGATCTGGCGATAGCCTTCGGGGTCCTGGCCCGCAAACACCCTGCACATCCGACAAACCTCCCATGATTGTTGGTCTTGGGTGGACGGCGTGCAGTTTGATACTGCTTGACCTGTCCCCACACGTATTCTCGGGCAAAATTGCCGGTCCGGCAATCGGACTTTCGTCCCGTTCGCGGCTGCGGGCGTGGTAACCGGCTGCCACCACCTTTTGTCCGCGCCGCGCATAATCGCCTCCACACCAGCGCGGAGACTAATTTGGCCAAGGCGATCCACAGTATGATCCGGGTTCTCGACGAGACCCGATCGGTCGATTTCTACAGAAACGCCTTCGGGCTCAATGTCGCCGACAGGCTGGATTTCGAGACGTTCACGCTCCTTTACCTCAGCAATGCCGAGGCAGGGTTCGAGCTCGAACTGACCGTGAACAAGGATCGGCAGGAAGCTTACGGGCTCGGCGACGGCTACGGTCACTTCGCTGTCTCCGTCGCCGACCTCGACAGCGAACATGACCGTCTCGGTGCGCTTGGCCTGAATCCGAAGAAGATCGTCGAGTTCAACCGCGACGGATCGCTGATCGCCCGCTTTTTCTTCATCGAGGACCCCGACGGCTACAAGATCGAGGTTCTGCAGCGCGGAGGTCGCTTCCAATAGGAGACATAGCAGTCGCGCCGGCAGGTGCGGCGCCAGCAAACGCACTCTCAACAGTGCACATAGCAAGCAGGGAGGAATAAAATGGTCACGATCTATGACGCGAAGCCCGGGCTTTCCCGTCGTGAGCTTCTCAAACGCGGCGGCATCGGGGCGCTGCTCGTCATCTCCGGTAGCGCCGTCATCAGCCCTGAACATGCCTGGGGGCTCGAGACATCGGCACTCAAGCCCGAAACCATGGCGACGCTGATCCAGATGGCGCGTGACATCTATCCGCACGATCAGGTGCCGGACAAATACTACGCCATTGCCGTGAAAGGTCATGACGAGCAGGCCGGCAAGGACGCCGCCTACAAGGCGATGCTCGAGGATGGCATCGCCGACCTCGACAAGAAATCCGGTGGCGGCGGCTATCGCGGCCTCGGCTGGGAGGACCAGCGCGTCGGCGTGCTGAAGCAGATCGAGGCGACGCCGTTTTTCCAGGCCATCAGAGGCGGCCTTGTGGTCGGCCTCTACAACCAGAAAGAGGTGTGGCCGATCTTCGGCTACGAGGGCGAGTCCTATTCCAAGGGCGGCTACATCGCGCGCGGTTTCGACGACATCGAGTGGCTCTGAGCTCCGTCGTTCCTGAACCCGCAAACAGAAATCATGGGAGGAAACCATGGCAGCTTCATTTGATCTGAACAACGACGGCGTGGTCGTCATCATCGGTTCGGGCGCCGGCGGCGGCACGCTCGGCAACGAACTTGCCCAGAAGGGTGTCGACGTCGTCATCCTGGAAGCCGGCGCGCGCCACGAATACGAGGATTTCGTCAATGACGAGTGGGGTTCGTTCGCCCAGCTCGCCTGGACCGACAAGCGCACCACGTCCGGCGACTGGCGCGTGGCAAAGGATTTTCCGAACCTGCCGGCCTGGATCGTCAAGTCGGTCGGCGGTTCGACCACGCATTGGGCGGGAGCCTCGCTGCGCTTCCAGGAGCACGAGTTCAAGACGCTCTCGACCTATGGCAAACTGGAAGGCGCCAACCTGCTCGATTGGCCGATCACGCTGGCCGAGATGGAGCCCTACTACGCCAAGGCCGAGGCCAAGATGGGCGTCACCGGCACCAATGACTGGCCGCGGCTGCCGGGCAACAACAATTTCAAGGTGTTGAAGGCCGGCGCCGACGAGCTCGGCTACAAGGAATGCCACACCGGCAACATGGCCATCAACTCGGTCGATCGCGACGATCGTAATTCCTGCCAGCAAACCGGCTTCTGCTTCCAGGGCTGTAAATGGGGCGCCAAATGGTCGACGCTCTACACCGAGATCCCCAAGGGCGAGGCGACAGGCCATCTCGAAGTCAGGCCGAATGCCATGGCGATCAAGATCAACCACGACGCCAGCGGAAAGGTGACCGGCGTCGTCTACGCCGACAAGGACGGCAAGCTGCAGGAGCAGAAGGCGCGCATCGTCGCGGTTGCCGGCAACTCGATCGAGAGCCCAAGGCTGCTGCTCAATTCGGCGTCGGGAAAATTCCCCGATGGGCTTGCCAACTCGTCGGGCCAGGTCGGCAAGAACTACATGCGCCACACCACCGGCTCGGTCTATGCCATCTTCGACAGGCCGGTGCATATGTATCGCGGCACCACCATGGCCGGCATCATCCGCGACGAGGCGCGGCATGATCCGTCGCGTGGGTTCGTGGGCGGCTACGAGTTCGAGACGCTGTCGCTCGGCCTGCCGTTCATGGCCGCATTCCTCGATCCGGGCGCCTGGGGGCGCTCGTTCACCACCGCACTCGATCACTACGACCACATGGCCGGCCTGTGGATCGTCGGTGAGGACATGCCGCGCGCGGAGAACCGCATCACGCTGCATGCAGACGAGAAGGACGCACACGGCATGCCGATCGCCGACGTGCATTTCGACGACCATCCGAACGACACGGCGATGCGTAACCACGCCTACAAACAGGCTACGGCACTTTACGATGCGGTCGGCGCCACCCGCACCTTCCCGACGCCGCCCTATCCCTCGACCCACAATCTCGGCACCAATCGGATGAGCGAGAAAGCGGAAGACGGCGTCGTCAACAAGCACGGCCAGGCGCACGACATCAAGAACCTGTTCGTGTCGGACGGCAGCCAGTTCACCACCGGGGCCGCCGAAAACCCGACCCTGACGATCGTGTCGCTGGCGATCCGCCAGGCCGACTACATCGCCGCGCAGATGTCGGCAAAGACGATCTAGTCACATCCTCCCGACGGACTGCTGGCGCGGAACCCGCAAGGTTCCGCGCCTTTTTCTTGCCACCCTTATTGCTTGGTGCAGGTCGATGCGGTGAAGGCGCCGTCGGGTTGCTTCATGATGATGTCGAAGGAGGGCACGGTTTCGCCGTCAAGCGTCGCCTGGGTCAGCGACAGCGAGTTGCCGCCGGCGGTGTAGCCGCCCAGTGGTCCCAGCCAGGAAATCACGCCGTTCGCATCCATTTGGTAGTTGTACCCTTGCTGAGCGGGGCCGAAGCCGCCGAGGCTGGTGTAGACAGGGCCGCTGTAGACGTTCCCCTTGATGGTGATGTCGCCGAGGCTGAGGAACATGCCAAGCAGGTACACTTCGCAATGATAGGTGCCGTCAGGCATCTTGCCATCGCTGAAATCGGCTCGCGCGGCTCCGGTTGCTGCGGCCAGAAGCAGTATGCCGATGAAAAAGCGTGAAATCCCTGAAATCATGACGTCGCTCGTTTGAAGAGCGAGCTTGCCCTATTTTTGCACCGCGCCGCAACATCGGTCGCCCAAGGCGCCGCTATTCAGATCAAAATCTAGGCAGTCTGGGAGAATGAGCGAAAATTAGGCAAAAACTGTGTAAGCTGCGCAAATTTCCCTCAATCGATTTCTGGCCGGCTCTCTTTGTTTTGGAAGCCCTATGTTCCAAAGCGCTGATATCTATGAACTATTTGTACCCTTTCGGGATCGCTGGAGCGGTTGGCATGGGGGTTGCATTGTAGTGTTGCGGTGCAATCAACTAGCTTGGGAGTCCGTAATATGAGGGGTAATTTCTCGACAATAACAAAAATGTTTTCGGCTGGTGCGGTCGCCGCCGGCCTGTTGATGTCGGCTCCGGCCAAGGCCGCCGACGACACGATCAAGGTCGGCATTCTCCATTCGCTCTCGGGGACCATGGCGATTTCGGAGACGACACTGAAGGACGCCATGCTGATGCTCATCGACGAGCAGAACGCCAAGGGCGGCCTGCTCGGCAAGAAGCTCGAGGCGGTGGTCGTCGATCCGGCTTCCAACTGGCCGCTGTTTGCCGAAAAGGCGCGCGAACTGATCTCCAAGGACAAGGTTGCGGCGGTGTTCGGCTGCTGGACCTCGGTGTCGCGCAAATCGGTGCTGCCGGTGTTCTCCGAACTCGACAACATCCTGTTCTATCCGGTCCAGTATGAGGGCGAGGAGAGCGAGCGCAACGTGTTCTACACGGGTGCGGCGCCGAACCAGCAGGCGATCCCGGCGGTCGACTATCTGATGAGCGAGGACGGCGGTTCGGTTAAGCGCTGGGTGCTGGAAGGCACCGACTACGTCTATCCGCGCACCACCAACAAGATCCTCGAGGCCTATCTGAAGGCCAAGGGCGTGGCGGCTGAAGACATCATGGTCAATTACACGCCGTTCGGCTTCTCCGACTGGCAGACCGAGGTTTCGGCGATCAAGAAGTTCGGTTCGGCCGGCAAGAAGACCGCCGTCGTCTCCACCGTCAACGGCGACGCCAACGTGCCGTTCTACAAGGAACTCGGCAACCAGGGCATCAAGGCCGAGGACATTCCGGTCATGGCCTTCTCGGTCGGCGAGGAAGAGCTTGCAGGTCTCGACACCGCGCCGCTGGTCGGCCATCTCGCCGCCTGGAACTATTTCGAGAGCATCGATACGCCCGAGAACAAGAAGTTCATCGCCGACTGGCACAAGTTCATCAAGAACGACAAGCGCACCACCAACGACCCGATGGAGGCCCATTATATCGGCTTCAACATGTGGGTGAAGGCGGTCGAGAAGGCCGGCACCACCGATCCGGACAAGGTCATCGACGCCATGATCGGCGTGTCGGTGCCGAACCTGACCGGCGGCTATTCGACGATGATGCCGAACCACCACATCACCAAGCCGGTGCTGATCGGCGAAATCCAGGCCGACGGCCAGTTCGAGACCGTGTCGCGCACGCCGGGCCTGGTGATGGGCGACGAATGGTCCGACTATCTGCCTGATTCCAAGGACCTGATCTCGGATTGGCGCGCGCCTCTGTCCTGCGGCAACTTTAATGTTGCCACCGGCAAGTGCGGCGGCAAGGGCACGAACTGATCCCTCCCAGGGCTGACCCAGTCAGACCGCGCGCGTCCGGACGGCTTCCTCCGCCGTCCGGACGCCCACTTCAACCTTCAGGGGTTACCAGAAACCAATGACCTTAATCCGCACGGGTTTGATGCTGTTGTTCCTGCTGGCGACACTGTCGTCATCGGGCGCTGGCGAAACCGATCTGCGCGGCATCATCGCCAAATTCGCCACGGCCAAGGGCTTTTCCGAGATCGGAGCCGTCGTCCACGAACTGGCAGCCGCTGGCGACCCGGCGGTGGAGCGGCCGCTTGCGGCACTTGCCGACGGCAACCTCTATGTCCGCAAGGCCGATTCCCTGGTGTTTGTCGGCAAGGAAGCGGGCGAGAGCGTCCAGCTTTCCGACCCGTTGAGCGGGGAGGCATCGGGTGAGGCGGCCAAGGACGGCATCACCAAGATCAAGGTCAACAACACGCTGCGTCGCGTCATCCGCGATGCGTTGGGCACTCTGACGCTCGGCGCCAAGGATCCGGCTGTCCGCATCGCCGCCGCCGACACCATGTTCAAGACACCTGACGCCGCAAATATCGCCCCCCTCGATACGGCGATCGCCGGTGAGGCCGTGGCCAGCGTCAAGGCTCTGCTCGAACAGGCCCGTGCGGCCTCCGTTCTGGTCTCCGACCGGCCGGATGCCGAGAAGCTCACTGCCATCGCGCTGATCGGCGCGCGCGGCGACCGCGATGCGGTTTCCCTGCTCACCTCGGTCGAGGCGAATTCCACCGACGCGGTCAGGCAAGCGGCGACAGCCGCGATCGCCAACATCAATTCGACGCTGGCCTTTTGGGATGCCGGGCAGAACATCTGGTACGGCATCTCGCTGGGCTCGGTGCTGCTGCTGGCGGCAATCGGCCTCGCCATCACCTTCGGCGTCATGGGCGTCATCAACATGGCGCATGGCGAGATGGTCATGCTCGGCGCCTACACGACCTTCGTCGTCCAGCAGGTGATCCGTACATCCTTCCCTGACCTGTTCGACTGGTCGCTGGTCATCGCACTGCCGCTGGCCTTTCTCGTCGCCGCTCTGGTTGGCCTGATCATCGAGCGCGGCGTCATCCGCTTCCTCTATGGCCGGCCGCTTGAAACACTGCTGGCGACATGGGGCGTCTCGCTGATCCTGCAACAGGCCGTGCGCTCAATCTTCGGGCCGACCAACCAGGAGGTCGGCAACCCATCCTGGATGTCGGGCTCGTTCAATGTCGGACAGTTGGCGATCACCTGGAACCGCCTGTGGATCCTGGTTTTCGCGCTCGCTGTCTTCGGCATCCTGCTCTACGTGATGAAGCGCACGCCCTGGGGCCTGCAGATGCGCGCCGTCACCGCCAACCGGCGCATGGCTGCCTCGATGGGCATCAGGACGCCGTGGGTCGACGCGCTGACCTTCGCGCTCGGCTCCGGCATTGCCGGCATTGCCGGCGTCGCGCTGAGCCAGATCGACAACGTCTCGCCCAATCTCGGCCGCGGGTACATCATCGACAGCTTCATGGTCGTTGTCTTCGGCGGCGTCGGCAATCTGTGGGGCACGCTGGTCGGCGCCTTCTCGCTCGGCATCGTCAACAAGTTCCTCGAGCCTTATGCGGGCGCGGTGCTCGGCAAGATCGTCGTGCTGGTGCTGATCATCCTGTTCATCCAGAAACGCCCGCGCGGCCTGTTCGCGCTCAAGGGGAGGGCGGTGGAAGCATGATCACGGGACGCTTCTTTGCCGCCGGCGCGGACCGCCGCATCGCCATTACGATCTCCATCCTGCTGGCGGTGGCCGTCATCGTGCCGTTGCTCAACCTTGCGGTGTCTCCTACCAGCGCCTTCTACATCCCATCCTACATCGTCGCGCTGACCGGCAAATATCTCTGCTATGCGCTGCTTGCCTTGGCGCTCGACCTGGTCTGGGGCTATTGCGGCATCCTTTCGCTCGGCCACGGCGCCTTCTTCGCGCTCGGCGGCTATGCAATGGGCATGTATCTGATGCGCCAGATCGGCTCGCGCGGCGTCTATGGCAATCCCGTCTTGCCCGACTTCATGGTGTTCCTGAACTACAAGGAACTGCCATGGTTCTGGTATGGCTTCGACCATTTCTGGTTCGCCGGCCTCATGGTGCTCGCGGTGCCTGGCCTGCTGGCTTTCGTCTTCGGCTGGTTCGCCTTCCGCAGCCGCGTCACCGGCGTTTATCTCTCCATCATTACCCAGGCGATGACGTATGCGCTGCTGCTTGCCTTTTTCCGCAACGACATGGGGTTCGGCGGCAACAACGGCCTGACCGATTTCAAGGATATTCTGGGCTTCAACGTGCAGGCCGACGCGACGCGCTCGGCGCTGTTTGCCGCCAGCGCGGTGATGCTGGCACTTGCCGTCTTCGTCACCTGGGCGATCGTCGGCTCAAAATACGGCAAGCTCTTGATGGCGGTACGCGATGCCGAGAGCCGCACGCGCTTCCTCGGCTGGCGGGCGGAGAACGTGAAACTGTTCGCCTTCACCGTCTCGGCCGTCATGGCCGGCATAGCCGGCGCGCTCTACGTGCCGCAGGTCGGCATCATCAATCCGGGTGAATTCGAGCCGGCCAATTCGATTGAAGTCGTCGTCTGGGCGGCTGTCGGCGGGCGCGGCACCATTGTCGGGCCGATCATCGGTGCGTTGCTGGTCAATGCCGGAAAATCCTGGTTCACCGGCGTACTGCCGGAGTTCTGGCTGTTTGCACTGGGTGGACTATTCGTCGCCGTCACGCTTTTGCTGCCCAAGGGCATCATCGGCATGTGGGACAGCTGGCGCGGCAACGCCAAGGCGTTGCGAGCTGCTTCGATTGCCGAGGAAGCCGGCACCGATGCCGATGTCTCGCCGCCGGCGAAAATCGTTCGCAGTGAAGCAAGAAAGCCAGGTGACTGGTCCGCCAGCAACCCCGAACCACAGCCGGCGGAGTGAGCGACCATGTCAAAGTCGAACACGATCCTTTATCTCGACGGCGTCTCGGTCTCCTTCGACGGCTTTCGCGCCATCAACAATCTGTCGCTGGTGCTCGACAAGGGCGAGATGCGCGCCATCATCGGCCCCAACGGCGCCGGCAAGACGACGATGATGGACATCGTCACCGGCAAGACGCGGCCCGACGAGGGCGAAGTGTTCTTCGACGGCCAAGTCGATCTGACCAAGCACGACGAGGCCGAGATCGCAATGATGGGCATTGGCCGTAAATTTCAGAAGCCGACCGTCTTCGAAAGCCACACGATCGAGGAAAACCTGATGCTGGCGCTGAAGGGTCCTCGCTCGATCTTCCCGGCGCTGTTTCACCGCCGCTCGGCCGCCGAGACGCGGCAGATTGATGACATCCTCGGCATCATCCGGCTTGGCGACAAGCGTGACGAACTGGCGGCCAATCTCAGCCATGGGCAAAAGCAGTGGCTGGAGATCGGCATGCTCTTGGCGCAGGACCCGAAACTGCTTCTGGTTGACGAGCCGGTCGCCGGCATGACCGATGCCGAGACCGAGGAAACCGCGCGGCTGCTCAAGGATATCGCCCGCGACCATTCGGTCATCGTCGTCGAGCACGACATGCATTTCGTGCGCGAGCTCGGCGTCAAGGTCACCTGCCTGCACGAGGGCTCGGTGCTCTCGGAAGGCACACTCGATTTCGTGTCGGCCGACGAGCGTGTCGTCGAAGTCTATCTGGGGAGATGAGCATGGTCTGGCGGGTTCAGTTCCATCACTTCGATCTGTCGTTTCTCAGGTTCTGGAGACGGCGCTGACATGCTCGAAGTTTCCAATGCCACGCTGCACTACGGCGCCGCCCAGGCGCTGCGCGGCGTATCGCTGAAGGCGGGCGCCGGCAAGATCACCTGCGTGCTCGGCCGCAACGGCGTCGGTAAGACCAGTTTGATGAGATCGATCGTCGGCCACCACCGGCTGACGAGCGGAAGCGTTGCCTTCGAGGGGAAGGCGCTCGACCGGAGCGCGGCGTATGACCGCGCCCGGTCGGGCATCGCATTCGTACCGCAGGGCAGGGAGGTCTTTCCGCTGCTCACCGTGCGGGAGAACCTGGAATCAGGCTTTGCGCCGCTGAGGCGAGCCGACCGCAACATTCCGGCGCATGTCTTCGAATTGTTCCCTGTGCTGAAGCAGATGCTCGGCCGTCGCGGCGGCGATCTTTCCGGCGGCCAGCAGCAACAGCTCGCCATCGGGCGGGCGCTGGTGATGCGGCCGAAACTGCTCGTGCTCGATGAACCGACCGAGGGCATACAGCCGTCGATCATTAAGGACATCGGCCGCGCCATCCGCTATCTACGCGACCAGGCGGGCATCGCCGTGCTTTTGGTCGAACAATATCTCGATTTCTGCCGCGAGCTCGCCGACGAGGTCAACATCATGGACCGGGGCGTGATCGTCCATACCGGCCCGGCTGAAGATTTAGACCGGGCTGATGTGCGGAAGTTCCTTACCGTCTAGCATTGGCGGTGAACTTCAGTTGGCGATCCGAAGTTCTTGCCAAGTCCAATATTTCTCCATCCGATCACCTGCGTCTCTGGCACGCTCAATATCGCGTGCTAGTCTTTTCCATGGCTTTGTGAGTCGGCCGCTTCCGTATCAGTCTGGTTATCGCAGATCGAGGACCACGGCCAATGCCGGGCAAGTTTCACGCAAGCAAGGCTGCCTAGCTTCCCTCCTGCGATCTCTGTCGTTCAAACGCGTTTGGGCACACAGGCTAAGGGACAGCCATGGAACGTTACGTCGAGGATTACCAGAAGCGGCGGCTTACCGAACGCGTCGACATCATCGCTGCCATCAATATCTTGAGATCACAGGGCTGCGACTACGACGATCTGATCGAGGAGATCACCAAGGTCTTCTATGTCGATCTCGATACCTTCAATGAGATTGTCATGGCGGCCTAGGAGCCGCATTCGTCTCCCCACGATCAGAGGCCGGTGTTGCGCGATTAGCTTGCGCGCCTGAACGGAGATGCGGTGACGCGGTTACGGCCTCCGCGCTTGGCGTCGTAGAGCGCCTTGTCGGCGGCGTTGAGCACCTTGTCGAAGCCGAGGCCTTCCTTGGTGCCGAAAGCAAATCCGGCACTGACGGTGCATATCAGCGAGCCTGTCTCGGTTTCGATGCGGTGCGCGGCGAAAGCTGCCCGTATGGCCTCGGCGGTGGCCTCCACCGTTTCGGGCAAGGTCCGCTTCAGCACCAGCGCGAACTCCTCGCCGCCCATGCGCGCGGCGACGTCGGCCGGGCGGCGATTGCTGGCGAGTTCCCGTGCAAACACCCTCAGCACCTCATCACCGGCGGCGTGGCCGAATTC
>NZ_RZPL01000490.1:0-4449 GCF_004022805.1 Mesorhizobium sp. M7A.F.Ca.CA.002.04.1.1
CTGCGGCTGTTGCCGAGTGACGGGCTCATCCGTTTCGGCGATCGCGACATTTCCCAAGCCGACAGGCAGGCGATGCGGCCGCTGCGGCGCCAGATGCAGCTCGTCTTCCAGGACCCGTTCGGCTCGTTGTCGCCGCGCATGACTGTCGGCCAGGTCATCACCGAAGGACTTCTGGTGCATGAGCCTGACCTTTCGGGCAAGCAGCGTGATCAACGCGCGGTCGAGGCCTTGCGCGAGGTCGGCCTCGACCCCAACGCCCGCAACCGCTACCCGCACGAATTCTCCGGCGGTCAGCGGCAGCGCATCGCCATTGCCCGCGCCATGATCCTGAAGCCCAGGCTGGTGGTATTGGATGAGCCGACTTCGGCGCTCGATCGCTCTGTGCAGAAACAGATCGTCGAACTGCTGCGCAAGCTGCAGGCGGACCACGAATTGTCCTATCTCTTCATCAGCCACGATCTGTCGGTCGTGCGCGCCATGGCCGACTACATCATCGTCATGAAACAGGGCAAGATCGTCGAGGAAGGGCCGACCGAGGCGATCTTCAGCAATCCGCAGCACGCCTACACACAGACGCTGATGGCCGCCGCGATCGACGTGACGCGATTTCGCCTGAGCGCCTGAACCGGGCTCTGCACCGAGGCGTTGGCTGTCCGCTCAATTCGCGGACCTCTGGCACTTGCGCGCTCGCACGGCGGCAATGGCATCCTGTTGCTGCTTAAGCCGGTCGATCCTGGCTGTTTCACGGTTGGCTACCGCGGTCTTCACGCGTGAGCCGCCGAGCAGCCAGCGTGGAACATTGGTGTTGGCGACCTTGCCGCGCGTGATTGCCGTTTGCGAGATGTCACGGGCGACGTCTCCCATCGCACTGTTGAGGTCGGTGCACGTCATTGAATCGTATTTCGCCGGATCGACGGTTCTGCCGAGCGATGAACAGCCAGCGACGAGAACCAGCGTCATCACAAGAATCAAGGGCGGGGCTGTGGTTGAATTCAAATTCATGTCGCACTCGGCCCGCCGTTTCACTCATTCCATCAGGTCCATCGACCCTAGAGCCGACGGGCCTTTTCGTCAAAATATGCGGCCGCGAAGCAACCTGCCACAGGGTTCGGCCATGCGGGCCGACGGCAGGAACATCCCCAGTCTGAATTGCTATCTGCCGGGTGTGGAGTTCAATCGCTGGCAAACGGAGAGTGCCGGTTCCGGCGACGTCGAGGCGGCTTTCCTAAGCTGCTTCGGCCACCAACGTCGACGGGGGACCGCCGAGCACTGTCTGAGCGATCTCGGCGTCATTTTCATCGACATGCGCCGTCACCAGGACGACGCCCTCGGCCACGTCCTGATCATCCGCCTTCATGGCGTGCAGGGCGAATGTTCCAAACAGACCGCCGGCAACGCCGCCACAGACCGCGCCAGCCACCGCTGTTGGCAATACGCTCGCAGCAACAGGATTGATGCCAACTGCCGCAACGACGCTCAGACATGCCAACCCGCCGGCAGCAGCGCCCAGTACCGATCCCAAAGCGGAAACCCAAACAGATCCTGTCTCGTCATTGTAAGGCCCGATGATCGCGATCTGTACGCGAGGAATTCCGGCCGCCACCAAGTCGCTAGCGACCCGCGTCGCATCGGCGTGGGAATCAAAAAGTCTGCTAATCGTCGGCATGGTCGCTTAACGCTTCGGGCTGTTCAGCAGCGTGTCGGTGAGGAATGACGCGGCAATCAGGTCGTCAACCTCGATTCGGCCCTCGCCGCCCTCCATGATGGCCGCGACCTTCTGGAAGGTCTTCATCTCGTCTTCGGTAATCTGGGCTTGCTGCATCCTGGCCTTGATCTCTGTTACTCGCGTGCTCAGGGCATCGGATCGTTTGGTCTCACGGTTCGACATGCTGCTGCTCTTGGTTTCATCGATCATTTTTGCCCGCCACCCCGAATTTGGGGCAAGCGCATGCGTTTCCAACCTGGACTTCGGTCGGGCAGGGGTCAGACCTAAGTCTGGCTAGGGGCAATTGTCTTGCCGACGGTGCTGCCAAAAGCATGATCAAAGGGCCTCTCGTGGCCCGATTCCTTCAAGAATCGGGCCGGAGATCTGTGGTCAGTACCCGTCGTTCTCGATCACCACGGGATGGTGCCGATGGTGGTGGCGATGGGTGGAAACGGAACCTGTCACGACAACGGTATCGCGGTGATGATGCCGGCGCCCATGGTCGTAGAACGCCACAGTACCATGGCGGCGGTGGTGCAAGCGCTGACCGTCTTCGTTGATGATCTTGACGCTGCCGTGATGTCGATGATGGGTTCTAACAACCACATCGGCTTCGGCTGCCGAAGCCACGACGGGCAGTCCAATGGAAATCGCCAACGCGCACATGATCATTGTTTTCATTGCAATTTCTCCATTTTCTTAATTAGCCCTTCATTGGATTAACTGCCCCTGATCACTTTGGTTCCGGTGGTCCGGCATCGGCCCGAACGTTCACTGGTCATCGCCGGATCTCGTCAACGACGGAACATTAGACGTGCCTGATGGTTTTATTTCTCGCAGCCGGGATCACGATTTGGTGTCTGCTGCGGATCAGTCGGCAAAGACTGGTCGGCCCGCGTTCTCCGCCAGAGGCGCGGGCTTCCCCCAGGCAACAGGAGAGAGATCATGAACAATATCATTTGGCTCGTTGGAGCTGTGGTCATCGTGATAGCGATCTTGAGCTTTTTTGGCCTCCGCTAGCCGGACGCGCGTGCCAGTTGAGATGTTTTCCGGAATCTGTCCGCGAGCGCACGTATGAAGGCATAAAGCGGCCGGTTGACCGTCTGGTTGCTGTCCAGTGCAACAGGCATCGCTGTCGGCCGGCGGGGAGACGCGAGTAATCTCGCTTGAGGGGCAGGTGGAGCGCCGAAGTCGGGATGCGCTAACTCTTTGTTTTTTCTGGTCGGAGTGGCAGGATTTGAACCTGCGACCCCCTCGTCCCGAACGAGGTGCGCTACCAGGCTGCGCTACACTCCGTGACCAGACCGCGGGCTTATAGCCGCCACACTTCGTTCCTGCAAGCGGCATGGCAGCACTTCTGTCGCATTTCATCGGCTTTCGTCGAGCATAGCCCGAAAGGCTCGGATTCCCTCCTGGGATAAACGTGGCTTAAAGCCTTCTGTGCTAAGCCGCAGTCCTCGACAACTCGTAATTTCCGCCACTCGGAGTTTTCCAGTCTTGTCCTTCAGCATCGTTGGCGACGCCCGGCCCAACAGTTTCGAGTTCGAAACCGAAGCGCTGATCAAGCCATCCGGCTTTCGAGAATATGATGCGCGCTGGTGGTTTGGCCATCCCGGCTCCGCGCAACTGCCGGAGCTCAATCTGAATGGCGTCCAGGCGCTCGGAATGGGGCTTGGCACGCTGATCCGCCGTGTCGGTGCCGGTCCCGATATCGTCACCGGGCACGATTTCCGCTCCTATTCGCTTGGCATCAAGCTGGCGCTGGTGTCCGGTTTGATGGCTGCAGGCGCTCGGGTGAGGGACATCGGACTGGCGTTGTCGCCGATGGCCTATTTCGCCCAGTTCGCACTGGACGTGCCTTCGGTCGCTATGGTCACCGCCTCGCATAACGAGAATGGCTGGACCGGCGTCAAGATGGGTGCGGCGCGGCCGCTGACTTTCGGGCCGGAAGAGATGAGCGCGCTGAAGCAGATTGTACTGGCCGGCGATTTCGATCTCGTCGGCGGCGGCTCCTACGATTTCGTTCGCGATTTTCGCGCTACTTATCTCGACGATCTGACCGAGGACAAGCGCATCACCCGAAAGCTGAAAGTGGTCGCCGCCTGCGGCAACGGCACCGCCGGCGCCTTCGCGCCGCAAGCGCTGCAGCGCATCGGCTGCGAGGTCATCCCGCTCGATGTCGAACTCGACCACACCTTTCCGCGCTACAATCCCAATCCCGAGGATATGCAGATGCTGCATGCCATCAGGGACAAGGTGCTTGAGACTGGAGCCGATGTCGGCCTTGGCTTCGACGGTGACGGCGACCGCTGCGGCGTCGTCGACAATGAGGGCAATGAGATTTTTGCCGACAAGGTCGGTGTGATGCTGGCGCGCGATATCTCCAGCCAGCATCCGGGCTCGACCTTCGTCGTCGACGTCAAGTCGACCGGCCTGTTCAACACAGACAGCGTGCTGCGCGCCAACAGCGCCGTCACCGACTACTGGAAGACCGGCCACTCCTACATCAAGCGCCGCGTCGCCGAGCTTGGCGCCGTCGCCGGTTTCGAAAAGTCGGGCCATTTCTTCTTCAACCCGCCGATCGGGCGGGGTTATGACGATGGGCTGGTCACCGCCATTGCCATCTGCCAGATGCTGGACCGCAGCCCCGGCAGTTCGATGGCCGATCTATACCGCGCGCTGCCGCTGACCTTCGGCACGCCGACCATGTCGTCGCACTGCGCGGACGATGTGAAGTATGGCGT
>NZ_RZPL01000491.1:0-4432 GCF_004022805.1 Mesorhizobium sp. M7A.F.Ca.CA.002.04.1.1
CCCATTCGGCCTTCGGCCCGGCAATGCGGATGGCGGTGCGCTGACCACCTACATTTCCTGGCGCTGGATCTTCTTCATCAACGTGCCGTTCGCGCTGGCGGCGGCAATTCTTGCCGCCTCGCTGTTTCCGACGATGACCAAGCCCGTGCGCACGCCGTTCGATTTTCCGGGCTTCCTGCTGGTCGGCAGCGGCATGGTCCTGCTGGTCTTCGGCATGGATTCGCTTGCCGCCAAGGACGCCGCGGGCGGCATCATCGCCGGCGAACTGGCGCTGGCGCTCGTCATCCTGACCATCGCCTCGTTCTACTGCCTGCGCGTGCGCAATCCGCTGCTCGATCTCAAGCTGTTGCGCATCCGTACCTTCCGCATTTCGTTCCTCACCGGCGGCGGGCTGGACACGATCGGCCTTAGCTCGGTCGTCTTCCTGCTGCCGCTGATGTTCCAGCTCGGCTTCGGCATGAGCGCGGTGCAGGCGGGATCGCTGACCTTCGTAGCCGCGGTCGGCTCGGTGGCCATGCGGTTCTTCATGCCGCGTGTCCTCAACCGTTTCGGCTTTCGCCGCGTGCTGGTCTACAACACGCCCATCGTCGCCGCCCTGGTTGCCGGCTTCGCGCTGATGCAGGCGACGACGCCGGTGTGGATCGTGCTCACTTACATCTTCGTCTTCGGCGTCTTCCGCTCCGCGCAATGGGCCTCGACCGGCAACCTCGCCTATTCCGACATCGCGCCCGAGCAGCTCGCCCGTTTCAGCGCGCTCTATTACATATTATGGCAGCTGGCGGTGGCGATCAGCGTCGGCCTGGCCGCCGCGGCATTGTCGTTTCTGGCGGGCGGCGGCCCCGCCGTCGCCGACGATTTCCGCATCCTGTTCGTGATCGAGGGCATCATCACGCTCTGCGCGCTGCTCGCCTATCTCAAGCTGACACCCCAGGACGGCGCCCATGTCAGCGGCCACGGCGCACAGATGAACACGGAATGAGGCCGGCTGGCTTATTCGCTGAACGTCACCCACTCTTGCAGCGGCACGCGGTCGGTGCGGAAGGCGTTTTCAGGTTTTGACGTATCTTCATAACCAAGCGCCATGCCGCAGACGACGATCTCCTCGTCCGGAATGTCGAGCACCGGCCTGATCTGCCGGTGATAGGGCGCGAACGCCGCCTGCGGACAGGTGTGCAGACCCCTGCCTCTAGCTGCGACCATGATGTTCTGCAGGAACATGCCGTAATCGATCCATGAACCCTGGTTGAGGCGGCGATCGATGGTGAAGATCATGCCGACCGGCGCGTCGAAGAAGACGAAGTTGCGGTCGTGCTGGGCGCGCATCTTGTCGACCTCGCGGCGACCGATGCCGAGCGCGCCATAGAGGCCGAAACCGTTGGCGCGGCGTCGCGTCAGATACGGCTCGAAGAACTGCGTGGGATAATACCGGTACTCGTCCCAATCGGCTTTTTCGGCGCGAATGCCGGAATTGAGAATGGCGTCCGATATGCGCTGCTTGCTCTCGCCCTTGGTGACATAGACCTTCCATGGCTGCATGTTGGTGCCGGATGGGGCGCGCGCCGCAACCGCCAGAATGGCGCGGATGGTGTCGTCTTCGACCATGTCGGGCAGGAATGCGCGCACCGAACGGCGCGACAGGATCGCCTCGTCGACAATCTCGGCGTCGCCCTCGATTCGGGGGTTATTTTCCAGCATGGGCCGTCCCTTACCCTTTGTCTCGATCGGACGTCCCCACTCGCCGCTCTCGGCGGAGCCTTTGCATGAACCGTCAAAATCGCGCAAGCAAATCTTGTGCATCCGTGAAAATCTGCTTGATTTTTTCATGAGCTTGATTTCTCATGAAATTTGTCGGTGATTTTTCATAAAGAGAGCGTTTTGCCTTCGACTACCGCAAGAACATTGCAGGGACCTGACGAACGCGTGCTGGCCGGCGACATCAGGGCCCTGCGCAAGGCGCGCGGGCTGACGCTCGCCGAGATCGGCCTGAAGCTAGGCCGTTCGGTCGGCTGGGTCAGCCAGGTCGAGCGTGGCCTGTCGACGCCGTCGCTCGGTGACCTCAGAGCCTTCGCCGAACTGTTCGGCGTGCCGATCAGCCTGTTCTTCAGCCATGACGTACCTGTCGAAAGCGAGCGCGGCGTGGTCGTGCGCGCCGGCAGGCGCCGCACGCTTGGCACAAGCGAATCCGGCCTGGTGGAGGAGCTTCTGTCGCCCGATCTCGGCGGTAGCTTCGAGATGGTGCGTTCGGTCTTCGCGCCGGGCGCGGAACTGAAGGCCGAGGCGCAGCGGCCGACCGAGGAAGCCGGATACGTCGCGTCCGGACTGTTCGACATCGAGATCGGAGGTGTCTGGCATCGGCTTGGCGAGGGCGACTCCTTTCGCTTCGAAGGCAAGCCCTACCGCTGGCGCAATCCGGGTGCCGAGCCGGCAATTGTCATCTGGGTGGTTTCACCACCCGTCTATTGAGTTCAAGTTTGGAGAAGAACATGGCGGGTTTGCCGAGCACGGCGCGCGTGGTGATCATCGGAGGCGGCGCCGTCGGCACCTCCGCGCTCTATCATCTCGCCAAGGCGGGCTGGACCGACTGCGTGCTGCTCGAGAAGAACGAGCTGACCTCCGGCTCGACCTGGCATGCCGCCGGCAACGTGCCGACCTTCTCCTCGTCCTGGTCGCTGATGAACATGCAGCGCTATTCGACCGAGCTTTATCGCGGGCTGGCCGACGCGGTCGACTACCCCATGAACTATCACGTCACCGGCTCGCTTCGCCTTGCCCACTCGCTCGAGCGCATGCAGGAATTCCAGCGCGCCAAGGGCATGGGCCTCTACCAGGGTATGGACATAGACATTGTCGGTGTCGACGAGATCCAGCGTCGCTATCCCTTCATCGAGACGCATGAGCTGAAAGGCGCGCTCTACGACCCGAGCGACGGCGACATCGATCCGGCGCAACTCACCCAGGCGCTGGCCAAGGGTGCGCGCGACATGGGCGCGAAGATCATCCGCTTCTGCCCGGTCACAGGCGTGCGCCGCGAGAACGACGACTGGGTGGTCGAGACGGCACAGGGTGAGATCCGCTGCGAGATCGTCGTCAATGCCGCCGGCTACCGCGCCGCCGAAGTCGGCCGGATGTTCGGCCGCGACGTGCCGATGATGGTGATGAGCCATCAGTACATTCTGTTCGAGGAGATCCCCGAACTCGCGGCATGGTCGAAGGAACAAGGCAAGAAGCTGCCGCTGCTGCGCGACGTCGACACCTCCTACTATCTGCGCCAGGAGAAGAACGGCATGAATCTCGGCCCCTATGAGCGCAATTGCCGCGCGCATTGGGCCAGCCACAATGACCCGATGCCGGAGGACTTTTCCTTCCAGCTGTTCCCCGATGATCTCGACCGGCTGGAACATTATCTGGCCGACGCCGTCGCCCGCGTGCCGATCCTTGGCACGGCCGGCCTGTCCAAGGTGATCAACGGGCCGATCCCCTATACGCCGGACGGCAATCCGCTGATCGGCCCGATGCCCGGCGTTCCCAATGCCTTCGAGGCCTGCGTCTTCACCTTCGGCATTGCCCAGGGTGGCGGCGCCGGCAAGGTGCTGGCCGAATGGGTGACCGAGGGCCGGACCGAATGGGACATGTGGTCGTGCGACCCGCGCCGCTTCACTTCCTATGCCGCGGCGCCGGACTATTGCGTCGCCAAGGGCATGGAGATCTACGGCAACGAATACGCCATCCAGTTCCCGCGCCATGCCTGGCCGGAGGGCCGCGACCGCAAGCTGTCGCCGATCCACGATCGCATCAAGGCGCTCGGAGGCCGCTTCGACGCCTATAATGGCTGGGAGCGTGCCACCTGGTACGCGCAGGACGGCGATGACATCTCCGAGGAAGCCACGCTGACCTTTCGCCGCGACGGGCCATGGCAGCATCGTGTGCGCGAAGAATGCCTGGCCGTGCGTGACGCTGCCGGCATTTTGGACCTGCCTGGGTTCTCGCGCTTCAATCTCGATGGTCCAGGTGCCGCCGAATGGCTGAGCCTGCAGGTCACCGGACTGGTGCCGAAGCCAGGCCGCATCGGTCTCGTCTATTTCGCCGACGACAAGGGCCGCATCGTCACCGAAATGTCCGTCGTGCGTCACGACGAGAACCTGATGACGCTGATCACCGCGGCGGTCGCGCAGTGGCATGATTTCGAATGGCTGAAGTCGCGCATGCCCAAGGACGCACCGTTCAAGCTGATCGACCGGACCGAAGAATTCTCGACCCAGATCCTGGCCGGCCCGAACTCGCGAAAAATCCTCGCCGATGTCTGCGAAGCCGACCTCACTCTGCCATGGCTGACGCATCAGGAGACGAAGATCGCCGGCCGCTGGGCCAAACTGGTGCGCGTCTCCTTCGCCGGCGAACTCGGCTGGGAAATCCACACCAGGATCGACGACAC
>NZ_RZPL01000492.1:0-4432 GCF_004022805.1 Mesorhizobium sp. M7A.F.Ca.CA.002.04.1.1
GGCTCGCCGCGGTCCTTCAGGACCTTCGACTTTCGCCGCACAACGTCGTCGGCGTCGGCGACGCCGAGAACGATCATGCGTTCCTGCAAGCCTGTGGCTGCAGCGTCGCCGTCGACAATGCAATTCCGGCGGTCAAGGATACAGCCAACCTGATCATGCCTGGCGCCCGAGGCAAAGGCGTGGAGCAACTGATCGCAAAGCTGATAAAGCGTGATCACGCGATAGTGCCGAAGCGCCATGACGGCATCGTTCTTGGATCATCTGGCGGCGATGATACCTACCTGTCGCCGAGCGACACGATCCTCATTGCCGGGAGTTCCGGTATCGGTAAATCCACCTTGGCCACCGCGCTGACCGAACGCTTCGTCGAAAGCGGCTTTCAGTTTTGTGTCTTCGATCCCGAAGGCGACTATGATGGCCTCGAAGGCGCCGTTCGCCTGGGAGACGGCTCAAGCGCGCCGACAAAGGCGCAAGTGCTCGATCTGATCGCCAAGGCCGACAGCAACATAGTCGTCAATGGACTGGCCCTGCGGGTCGACGAGAGGCCGGATTTCTTTGCCGACCTGCTGCCTGGCCTCAGCAGTTTCCGCCGGCGCACCGCGAGACCGCACTGGCTCGTGATCGATGAAGCGCATCATCTTCTGCCCAAGCGGCGCGACGATACGCGGGCGGTTCTGTCATTGGAATTGCCTGGCACAATCCTGATCACCGTTCACCCCGAGGCGATCTCGACAGACGCCTTGCGCCTGGTGACAGCCATCATTGCGCTTGGCCCCAAGGCAAAGGACGTCGTGAAGGTCTTCTGCCGTGAAACCGGCATTGAGCCGCCGAAGGTCATCCCCAGCCCGAAAGGTGCGCGCGTGCTGTTCTGGCGGCCGCAGGCAGGCAAAAAAGTCAAGACGGTCAAAGTGGTCGAACCACGTCAGTCACTCAAGCGGCACAGCCGGAAATATGCCGAAGGCCAGCTCGACGAAGCCGGCAGCTTCTATTTCCATGGCCCTGAGAATGCGATGAATCTCAGGGCTCACAATCTGATGATCTTCGCTCAGATCGCCGAGGGCATAGATGACAAGACCTGGGAGTTTCATTTGCGCACCGGCGACTATTCCAAATGGTTTCGACATCAGATCAGGGACAAGGACCTGGCGCGCGAAACCGCCGAGGCGGAAGAGGACAAGACCCTGTCGGCGGAGGAGAGCCGCAAGCGGGTGCTTGATGCCGTGCGCCGCCGTTACACGGCTCCCGCCACAGCCCCGGAGTGACACGCGAGAGCCAAGGCAATCAAGCCAGCGCTGCATGCGAAATTCTTCAGTCAGGCAACGCCGCCACCGCGACAATTTCAACGACGATGTCGGCTTGCGCAAGCGCTGCAACTCCGATCACCTCCGAAGGCGGCGGGTTGTTATAGCTGCAGTGCTTCGGGCAATGCTCGGCAAAGAACTCGTCCAGTACGTCGAGACGAAAATTGGGTGAACTCAGAACGCCGCCATCGGGAAATGGCCCCTTGATGAAGAAGGTCAGCCGGATGAGATAGTCGAGCGCGCTGCCGAGTTCTTCCAGATCTGATTTGATGTTCGCCAGAATTGCACGCCACTGTGCCGCCGCATCGCCAGTGAATCCCCCTCCTCTCTTTCCGGTCGGATCATAATTTTCGGCGGTTGCCGTATTTCCGCAAAGGTAGACAAATCCCTTTGCTCCGGAGACGACCGTGCCTTTTCCCCACGGCATCAACTTTCCGTTTTTGAATTTCTTATGGGTTACGAGTTCCATGCTTCGTCCAGAACTCTTGATCGTCAGCCTATCAAATCGTCTATTCTGATCGGCAGATCGCGAATGCGCTTGCCGGTGGCATGATAGACGGCACTCGCCACGGCAGCAGCCGTTCCGACATTGCCGAGTTCGCCCAAACCCTTGACGCCGGCAGGGTTGACCTGATGGTCGATTTCGGGGACCAGGATAACGTCGACCTGTTTGATGTCGGCGTTGACCGGTACGAGATAGTCCTGCAGGTCGCGGTTGACGTAGCGCGCGTGTCGCTGATCGATTTCCGTCGCCTCGTGCAACGCCTGGCCGATACCCCAGATCATGCCACCCATCAGCTGGCTGCGCGCGGTGCGCGTGTTCATGATGCGCCCGGCGGCGAAGGCCCCGACGATGCGCGGGGCCCGGATTTCGCGTGTATAGCTGTTGATGCGCACTTCGACGAACTCGGCGCCAAAGGCATATTTGACCGAATCTTCGTCGTTCTCTCCACCATGAAATTCCGACTGTCCGGCATAGAGTTTGCTGAGGGCTTCAGGCGAAGAACCCTTCGGCGCAAACTCGGCATATTCCTCGATGGCGCCGACTTGCATAGCCTTGAAGACATCAGCCAGCTTTGCGGATTTGCCGGTCTCGGTGACGACCTCTTCGTCCTTCAAGTCCAGCTTCGCATTGCCCGAACCGGCCAGCGGAGCCCCCCTGCCCGCAGCGGCGGCGAACAGCTTTTCGCGTATCGCGTCGCAGGCTTTCATGACCGCCGAGCAGACACTGGCGGTCGAGATCGATCCGCCCGACACGGGAGCCGGCGGCAAGGCACTGTCGCCCATCTCGACGCTGATCTTGTCCATGCCGATGCCCAGTCTTTCGGCCGCCATCTGGCCGGCAATGGTGCGAACGCCGGTGCCGATTTCATGCGAGCCGCACTGGATCCGAACCTCGCCGTCGGCGGTGAGACGAACCCGGGCCGCGCAGGGCGCGGCGGCAGTCGGATAGATCGCCGTCGCACAGCCCATCCCGACCAGCCAGTCGCCGTCGCGCATCGAGCCGACCTTGGGATCGCGCTTCGACCAGCCAAAGGCCTCCGACGCCTGGTCGTAGCACTTGATGAGTGAGCGGCTGGAAAATGGCTTGCCTCCGATGGGCTCCTTCTCCGGTTCATTGATGCGACGAAACTCGACAGGATCCATGCCGAGGGCCACGGCCATTTCGTCCATGGCGTTTTCCAGCGCGTAGACATAAGGCGTCTCCGGCGGCGATCGCATGTAGCCAGGCGTGTTGCGGTCGGCATGAACCAGCGAAACATGCGTCAGAACGGCGCCGTAATTGTACATGCGCGCGGTGGCGGACGTGCCGCCGACGACATAAGGGTCGGGGCGTGACGTCACCTCCCAGGCCTCATGTCCGAACGCCGTGATGCGGCCGTCCTTGCCGGCGCCCATGCGGATCCGATGCCGCGTTTCGGCGCGATAGGTCTGCGTACCGAAGGCTTGCATGCGATTGACGACGCAACGAACCGGGCGGCCAATGCGTCGCGCCGCGACGGCAACGATAGCGGTGCGTGCCGTCATCGGCCCCTTGGAGCCGAAGGCGCCGCCGATATAGGGACTGACGATCCGCACATTGGCCGGATCGAGCTTCAGCTGGCGTGCCAGTTCCACCTTCCAGCCGGTAACGTTCTGGCTGGGCTCGTGTATGGTCAACTGGTCGCCTTGCCATATTGCGGTGGTCGAAAACAGTTCGATCGGATTGTGATGCTGGGTCGGTGTCGAATATTTTTCGTCGATCTTTACCGTCGCATCCGCCCAGGCGGCATCGAAATCACCGGCCTTCGCATCCTCCTTGAACATAGGGTTTTTGCCGGCAGCCGGCTCCATCTTCACGCCCTTGGAATCAAAGCTGGCGGCGGGCCGTTCGTCCTCATAGTCGGCGCGGATCAACATTGCGGCTTCCTCCGCCGCCTCGAAGGTCTCGGCAACCACCAGAGCGATGATCTGACCGTCGTGAAAAACCGTCTTGTCGTGCAAAGGCCCGATCGAACTTGCGCCGGTGTTGCCGAATTTCGGCGTGTCGGTCTTGTCCATATCGTCATAGGTGACGATGTCCAGCACACCGGGTACGGCCCGGGCGTCTTTCGTGTGAAGTCCCGAAACCTTGCCCCGGGCAATGCTGCTGGTGGCAAGGGCACCGTAGGCGACGTTGGCCGTGACGATGTCGGCGGGATAGCCGGCCTGTCCGGTAACTTTTAGCCGGGCGTCAATGCGGACAACCGGATCGCCCTGGTTTTCCCTGGGGGCGGGTGCAGCTTGGTTCATGGCTCAGCCCTTCATATCCCGGGTTTCGAGCAGCGCCCGCACCAGCGTGCGCTTGCCGAGCGGTATCTTGAATGCGTTATGCTCGCGCGGTCTGGCATCGGCGAAGGCAGCCTCGGCAGCCTCTTGCGCCGCGGCTTCGTCAAGCACTTTGCCCTGTAGCGCGTCCTCTGCTTCGCGCGCCCGCCACGGCACCGTCGCCACACCACCAAGCGCAATGCGCGCACTCCTTACCGTCTCGCCATCCATGTCGAGCGCAACAGCCGCGGACGCCAACGCAAACGCGTAGGATTCGCGATCACGAATCTTCAGATAGCGCGACCGGCTGCTCCACCGTTCGAGCCGCACTTCGATGGCGGTTA
>NZ_RZPL01000493.1:0-4431 GCF_004022805.1 Mesorhizobium sp. M7A.F.Ca.CA.002.04.1.1
CAATGACGACACCCCATCGGCCCGTGACCTGGTGGCGGCGCTGTCGCGGGAATTGACGGTGCCGATCCACTATCAGCACGCCCCGGCGCGCAACATCTCGATCGCCCGCAACGCCTGCCTCGATGCGAGCACCGCGGATTTCGTCGCCTTCATCGACGACGACGAGACGGCCACGACGCCATGGCTTGCCGAACTGGCCGCGATGGCGCAGCAAAGCGGTGCCGCCGCCGTGCTCGGCCCGGTCAGGGCGCGCTATCGCCCGGACGCGCCGGACTGGATGCGGCGCGGCGATTTCCATTCGACCTTGCCCGTCTGGGTGCGCGGCGAGATCCAGACCGGCTACACCTGCAACGTTCTGCTGCGGATGGGCTCGGACAGCCTGCGCGGCCGCCGCTTCAGCCTGGCGCGTGGCCAGACCGGCGGCGAGGACACCGAATTCTTCGACCAGATGCACAAGGCAGGCGGCCGCATCGCCTTCTCGCCCGAGGCATGGGTCGACGAGGTGGTGCCGCGCTCCAGGGCGGCATTCGATTGGCTCGGCCGCCGCCGCTTCCGCGTCGGCCAGACGCATGGCCATCTCCTGGGCAGCAGCGCCAGCGGAATCGGTCTGGCCAAGCAGGTCGGCCTGGCCTCGGCAAAGGCCATCTATTGCTTCGCCTCGGCACTTCCGGTCGTCGTCAGTCCGGTACGCAGGAACCGCAGCGTGCTGCGCGGCATTATGCATGTTGGTGTCGTCAGCGGCCTCGTCGGCATCCGCGAAATCCGCCTCTATGGCCAGCCTTCGCCACAGGAGGGAGGCAAGCGTGCAGCCTGACGTCAGCTCTATCCCCGATGTTTCCTTCGTTATTGCCGCCTACAATGCCGAGACGACCCTTGATCGGGCGATCGCCAGCGCCATCGCCCAGAAGGGTGTCAGCGTCGAAATCATCGTCGTCGACGACAAGTCGCGCGATGCGACGCTCGATGTTGCGCGGGCCTATCCCGGGGATATCGTCCGTGTCATCGCCCTGCCAAGCAATCGCGGCCCGGGCGGCGCCAGGAATGCCGGCCTCGATGCCGCCCGCGGCAGATGGATCGCGGTTCTCGATTCCGACGACGCGGTCTTTCCCGGCCGGCTCGCCAAGATGATCGCGCGTGCCGAAAGCGCGGATGCCCAGATCGCCGTCGACAATCTGCAGGTCGTTCGCGAGGACGGCGTTATCGAGGACGCGATGTTTCCGCGGCAATATCTGGAAGGCTTGCGCGAGATTTCGCTGGCCACCTACATCGCCGGCAACATCGTCTTCGAATCCAAGTTCAACCTCGGCTACCTCAAGCCGATCTTCCAGCGCGAGTTCCTGAACGAAAACCGGCTTCGCTATGACGAGAAGCTGAGGATCGGCGAAGACTACATCCTCTTTGCCGCCGCCCTGGCCAACGGCGGAAAATGCGTCGTCGAGCCCGATATCGGCTATGCCTACCATATTCGCAGCGTCTCCATTTCGCGCGTGCTCGAGCTTCACCACGTCGAAGCCATGCGCAGGGCGGATGCCGTGTTCGCTCAAACCCATCGGATGGATGAGGCCGCGCAAGCCGCGTTCGCGCGGCGTGGCCGCAGCCTGCGCAAGGCGGCATCGTTTCTGTCACTGGTACAGCACATCAAGGCGCGGTCCCCGCTCAAGGCGATCCGGACTGCGCTCAGCGACCCGGCGGCGGTCAGGCATATGGGCATGCCGATCGCCGTGCGGTTGCGAAGAATGGCGGCACAATTTGCCGTCGGGGCGGGGAGGTGAAGATGCAGGCACATGGAGGGAATTTTCGTGGCCTGTGAACGGATTGAAGTCGATCTCCTCAGAAGGAATTTGCGATGAAGAAAATCAGGAAGGCCGTGATACCGGTGGCGGGGCTTGGAACGCGGTTCCTGCCGGCGACCAAGTCGATGCCGAAGGAAATGCTTCCCGTCGTCGACAGGCCCGTCGTCCAATATGCGGTGGACGAGGCCTTCGAGGCGGGCATCGAACACATCGTCTTCGTGACCGGTCGCAACAAGGCGGTGATCGAGGACTATTTCGACCTGCATCCGGAATTGATCGGCACCCTGGAGCAGACCGGCAAGAAGACCCAGCTGGAGGCGCTCGAAAGCATGCTGCCTGTGGCCGGCGCCACCAGCTTCATCCGCCAGCAATCCCCGCAAGGCCTCGGCCATGCCGTCTGGTGCGCGCGCGAGGTTATCGGCAACGAGCCCTTCGCCTTGCTGCTGCCGGACATGGTGTCCTTCGGCGGTCGCGGATGCCTCGCCGAAACCGTCGAGCTTTATGAGCGCACGGGCGGCAACGTAATCGCCGTCGAGCGTTGCGAACCCAGCGAGACCAACAAATATGGCATCGTTGGCCGTGGCGCCGAGATCGGCGGCGGTTTCGAGGTGACGGCCATGGTCGAGAAGCCGGCGCCGGCCAATGCGCCTTCGAATTTCTACATCAACGGCCGCTACATCCTGCAGCCGGAGATTTTCGCGCTCCTGGGCAATCAGCAGCGCGGCGCCGGCAACGAGATTCAACTGACGGATGCCATGGTTCGTCTGTCGAAGGATCAGCCGTTCTTCGCCCAGCCTTTCCTCGGCCGCATGTTCGACTGTGGTTCCAAGGAAGGGTTCATCCAGGCCAACATCGCCTTCGCGCTGGCGCGCGACGACATGAAGGGTCCGGTTTTCGAGATGCTTCAGGAGTTCGTCCGGTCGCATGAACGCCAGGAAGAAGCCGCATAATGCCCATCTTTCGGGAGTATCGTCGGATGGCCGGCGAAGAGGGGCCGGCAGGTTCTCTCCGTCTGGCACGACGCTTGCATTGCTCTGGCGATGCTCCCGATCTTCGAGGCGCCTGCAAGCCAAGGCATGATCCCTGAAAGTGGGTCCCGGTTTCCGGAAAAGATCATGTTGAAACAGTAAGATAGAGCCAATTGCGATCAATCGGAATAGGACCGGCTCTAGAATTGGACCGAAGATGAATTATGCCAACTTTCCTCTCGACAAGAGGATGCCATTGCCGAATTCGGACGCAGGAGACGGCGAAGACTTCATCGATATCGAGCGGCTGCTTGGCATGGCCGCACGGCAGGCCAAGGTGGTTGCCGTGTGTGCCGTCATCGGTCTCTTCCTGGGCCTGCTCTATTTGCAGACAACGCCGCCCAAATATCAGTCGATCGCCAGCGTGCTGATCGACGAGGGCTTGAACAAGATCGTCGACGACATTTCGGCGACGTCGACAACCATGCAGACCGATTCCGCCATCCTGAGCCAGATCGAGATCCTGACCTCGACGCGGCTTGCCGCCGTGGTCGTCGACAAGCTGAAGCTCGACCAGAACGACACGTTCATGAATCCGCCCCAGTCGGCGCTTGCCCAAGGCATAGGCCTCATCCGCGGCCTGATCCAGTATGTCCGCCCCAGCTCTTCCATGCCGGGTGGCGCTGACTTCAGCAAGCTCGACCCGGCCGCCCGCGATGCGCTGATCGCCACGTCGCGCCGCGACTACGCGATCCTCAAGCTGCAGAACGAGATCCGGGCGGAACGCGTCGGCCGAAGCTACGTCATCGCGCTCGGCTATCAGGCGACGGATCCGGCCTTGGCAAACGCCATCACCAAGGCCTATGCCGATGCCTATCTCGCCGATCAGCTCGATGCCAGCTTCGATGCCACCGAGCGGGCTGCGGTCTGGCTGCAGGGCCGGTTGACGGAGTTGCGCCAGAGCTCGCAGGCAGCTTCGCTCGCGGTTGAGAAATTCAGGGCCGAACATGGGCTGGCCGCCAACAGCGATGGCCAGCTGATGAGCGACAAGCAGCTTTCCGACCTCAACGCCCAGCTTATCGTGGCGCAGGCCGACACCGCACGCGCCAGCGCCCGCTACCAGCAGTACAAGGCCATCGTCGACAGCGGCTCCGAAAACGCTTTCAAGGATGCCGCCATATCGAGCGACCAGCCAAGCAGCTCGGTCATATCGGCGCTCAAGACCCGCTACCTCACAGTGGCCAAGCGGCTGCAGGACGTCGAGGCGAATTTCGGCCCCGAGCACCCGCAGGCGGTGGCTCTCTCCAAGGAGAAGGCCGACATATCGACGCAGATTTTCGGCGAGCTGAAGCAGCTGACCGAAAGCTATCGCAACGAATATGAGGTGGCGCAGGCACGCGAGACCGCGCTCAGGGCCAACGTCGCGGCCGCGCAAGGCAAGAGTTCCGTCGACAACCAGACGCAAGTCAAGCTGCGTGAACTCGATCAGCAGGCGACGGCGCTCACCACGCTCTATCAGACATTCCTGGGTCGTTACGAGGAAGCCGCGCAGCAGCAGTCCTTCCCGGTCGGCAAGATCCGCATCATCTCCGACGCGTCGATGCCGATGACGGCCTCAAGCCCGCGCACCATCGTCGTGCTCGGACTTTCGCTGGTGCTTGGCCTGCTGA
>NZ_RZPL01000494.1:0-4427 GCF_004022805.1 Mesorhizobium sp. M7A.F.Ca.CA.002.04.1.1
CCAGAACGCAGTCCATCAATTGCTTTTCCTTGGCCGGCGACTTCTTGTTCTTGATGAAGTCGTTGGCCTGCTCGACCGCCATCTGCGCCTGCGCGAAGGCGGGCTGCAGCACCGTTGCCTTGATGCCGCCCGAGGTGATGGAGTCGCGAACATCGTTCGATCCGTCGAAGCCGACGACGATGACATCCTTGCGGTTCGCCGCGGCAAGTGCCGCATAGGCGCCCATCGCCATCGTATCGTTGCCGGAGATCACGCCCTTGATGTCGGGGTTGGCCTGCAGGATCGATTCCATCTTGGAATAGGCTTCCGTCTGGCTCCAGTTGGCCGACTGCTGGGCGACCATCTTCAGGTCCGGATAGTCGTCGATGACGTCGTGATAACCCTTGGAACGAATGCCGGCATTGGTGTCGGATTCCTTGCCGACCAGCTCGACGAAATTGCCCTTCTCGCCCATCAGCTTGACGAATTCCTGCGCGCCGAGCTGGGCGCCCTGGTAGTTATTGGAGACGATCTGCGCGACGGCGACGCCGGTGGCGTTGATCTCGCGGTCGATCAGGAAGGACGGAATGCCTGCGTCCTTGGCCTTCTGTACCGCGGCGACGGTGGCGTCGGCGCCGGCATTGTCGAGGATGATCGCCTTGGCGCCGCGGCCGATCGCGGTGTCGATCAGCTCGGACTGCTTGTTGGCGTCGTCGTCATGGACCAGCACCAGCGCCTCGTAGCCGAGTTCCTTGGCCTTGGCTTCGGCGCCGACGGCTTCCGCCTTGAAGAACGGATTGTCGTGCGAGGGCGTGATGATGGCAATGAGATCCGCCGCATAGGCGGGCACGGCCGTGCCAAGCGCCAGCATGCCGGCGAAAGCCGCAAGCGTCATTCTGCGTGTAAGTTTCATGAAGTCCTCCCGTTTGAAAAATTGCCTTGGTTACCGAAAGCATCTGTCGGCATCCGAATTCGTCAGGCGGCGCGGGCGGCGGATCGCTTCGGGGCTAAAGAGCCGTTTGCCGGCTTCCCTCCACGGATCGTTGCTCCCCAGCCATCCTCCACTCGCCCACCGTACTCCTGCCAAAACCCTGTCGATCCGAGCCATGAACAGCTAAGCCAACTGGTATGATGAGTCAACCACGAATTCAGGTGATATGTACCTGATGAGCTACGATGCCGAGCGTCGGCAACGGTACGGCGACGTCGCGGCGGCAGCGCCTCTCCTCTTCAGGTGATACGCTGAATGCTGGCGGCGATCTCTTCCGGCTCGAACACGCGCTTCCAGTCGTCCCGCATCAGCACCGGCTTGCCGAACTCGATCGCCTTGTTGCAGGCATCCGAGAAAACGCCCTTGGTCTCGCCGAAAATGACGGCGCCCAGCACGTTCATATGGCCGAGCAGGAAGTCGAGCGCCGCCTGCTGGTCGACGCCGCGTGCCACGACCTCGTCGACGGCTTCCTTCATGACCACCAGCAGCGAGGCGCACACCGTCTCCGAAAGCCCGGGTTCCAGCAGCGCCATCTGTTCGACGCTGACGCGGTGCGAACGCATGACCGGCGCCCAGATGATCTTCGCGATCGCCTCGCCCTTGGCGTAATCCTCTTCCGGCCCCTGCATCAAGGCGCTGACCATATGCTGCTTGGCCTTGACGCCGCCGAAATAGTCCTTCTTTGCCGCCATATCTGTTTCGTCGTTGAAGATCGGCGGATGGCAGGGGTGGGTGACGAAATAGGTGAGGTCCGGTCGATTCGGCAGGTGGCCGGCGAAGGGTGCCGCCGCGTCGAGCACCACCACCATGGTGCCCGGCGCCAGCTTGCTCTCGATGCTGGTCGCCACCTTGCCGATATGCGTGTCGGGAACGGCCAGGATCACCACATCGGCGCCCTTGAGCGCTTCGTCGGCGCTGACAGTATCGAAACCCAGCCCGGTCTTCAGCCGTTCGCGGCCGGCATCGCTGACCTCGACATGGCGTATTGTGTAGGGCGACCCGCGAAAATTGGTCGACAGGCGGTAGCCCATTTTCCCACCGGCACCGAACAGCGCAATCGTTGTCATTTGGTCACTACTCCTGATCTCAGCGGACGGTATCGCCCGTCGTCAACTGATCAACTGGTATAATCACGCTACCACATTTTGGCAATCCGATAATGACAATGAGGATGCGGGTCATGTGCTTCGCCGCGTCATCGGCTGCCGCCCTCGCAAGCTCAAGCACGAGAACCATGGATGACGCGCTCGGGATATGATCTCTAGATCACCAGAAGAAGCCCGCGCTTGCCCGCTGAGTGCGCATGAGCGCTGCTCTGCCATCCCCAGAAATAGGAGGCATGTGATAGGGGTCGGAGGTCGGGCCGGGCGCTACTTCAAAAGATCGACCAGCATGTCGAAAGCCGCATCGATATCGCCGCGAACCGCCGCCTGAACTGCCTGCTCGTCCCGGTCGCGCAGGGCCGCAAACATCTGTTGATGGTATGTGTTCGCGGTCGAGTAGGATCCATGCAGCATATTGAAATAGGGGCTGATCTGCAGCCATAGATCCTTGATGATCTTGAGCAGGGTTTCGGATCCCGCTGCTCGGTAGATTGCGAAGTGGAAGGTATAATTCGCCCTGAGATAGGCCTTTACGTCGTCCGCGCCATTCGCGCGTTCCAGTGAGTCCAGATCGCGCGCGAAAATCGCAAGATCCGCATCACTGCGGTTCTGTGAGGCCCAGCCGGCGGCGATGGCCTCTATCTCAAAACGTACATTTCGCAAATCGGTGAGCCGCTCGCGGCTGAGCGCCGGAATACCAATGGAGCGCCCGGATACTACCGTCAGCGCGTTGGCTGCCGTCAGGCGCCGCAGCGCTTCCCTGACCGGCATCGGACTGACGCCAAAGGCGTCGGCGAGGCTCTGAACCGTGACCATCTCGCCCGGCACGATGCTGCCGTCGAGAATCAGTTCGGTGACCTGGTTGTAGACCCGGTCCTGCAGAGTTTCCTTGGACAGTGGAATGATCTCGACACCAGGCTTCCTGAACGCCGATCCAGCCATCTCCGGTCAACCTTCCCGCCCATGGGCGACACTATTGCTTGTGCCGGAATGCAAGGTTCGTGGTGCCACGTCAAGCGGCCGACATAGCCCGTTTTGATATAAACGATTTCATCATTGATATTTGATCAAATCATGATACGGTCGCTGGCATCGAATGACAAGGGTTTACGTTTTGTGCCCTTGGGAGGCATTTGGTCGTTCTGTTTGGGAGGAGTTCCACATGGGTATCGGATCGAAAGTCCGGCGGCTCGCGCTGCTGGCCGGCATGGCTGCGTGCGCCTTCGGCCTGTCCGCCGCGCAGGCCGCCGAGAAGCACAAGATCTTTCTCAGCATGAGCTACATCGGCAATGATTGGCAGGCGGAGGCGGCCAATATGGTCAAGGCCATGGCCGCTCATAAGAGCCTGGCCGACAAGGTCGACCTGCAGGTCCAGGTCGCTGGCCCCAACGCGCAACGCCAGATTCAGCAGATCAACGCAATGGTGCAAAGCGGCGCCGAAGCCATTGTCGTGTATCCGATCTCGCCGACCGCGCTCAACCAGGTCGTCAAGAATGCCTGCGACAAGGGCGTGAAGGTCTTTGCGTACGACGCCGAGATCACCGAGCCTTGTGCCTACAACGTCCACATAGACCAGCTGGAAGCGGGCAGGGTGACCGCCGAATGGCTGGTCAAGAAGCTCAATGGCAAGGGCAACATCATCGCCATCACGGGCGTCCCGGGAACATCCGTTGACGATCAGCGGACAAAGGCCGCCAAGGAAGTCTTCGCCAAGTATCCTGATATCAAGATCGTCGGCGAGGCTGTCGGCATGTGGAGCCAGGCGGTCGCCCGCACCGAACTTTCGAAAATCCTGGCCACCCGCAATTGGGACGACATCAACGGACTGTGGATGCAGGTCGGCTGCTTCACCGCCAACTCGATGCAGCTCGAGGCTGGCAAGAAGACCAGCGAACTCCTGCCTTGCGCCGGCGAAGGTTCCAATGGCGGCCGCATCCAGATGCTGCCGGAGGGCACCGAAGTCGAAGGTGCCGCTCCTCCTTATGCACCGGCGGGCGCACAACGCATTTCCTATGCCTCGCCGCCTTATTCGGGTGCGCTGGCGCTGAAGCTTGCCGTCGAGGCGATCGAAGGCAAGGACGTGCCGAAGACCACCATCCTGCCGCTGCCGGTCGTTACCAATGAGACGATCAAGCTGTGCGACGAAGGCACATGGGCGGAGATGAAGGCCGGCTGCAACGCCTTCAAGCCGTCGCTGGTCTCCAATCCGGGCTGGTTTGCCTCGATCTTCTCGGACCAGACACCCGAGGTCGGCCTTAATGCTGCCCTCGTCGGACAACCGGAGAACTAAGCCTCCCAAGGCCCGTGTGACGATGCACGGACAACTGTCCGTGCGTCGTCAATCCATGCCAAGC
>NZ_RZPL01000495.1:0-4425 GCF_004022805.1 Mesorhizobium sp. M7A.F.Ca.CA.002.04.1.1
GTCAACGCCGCAACCGCCTATGACGCCTGTCACAACCCGCTGGTTCTCGTCATCACCAAGCGGCAACTGGCTCGCAAAGGCAGTGCCGCGGTCTTCTTCGATCGCCAATCGGCGACCACGCCGGCGACGATCAGCTTCGCGGTGGACAGCCCATATCGGCCCTGGCACACGCAACGCAGATACTCTCGCGAGGCGAGGGGGCTGGCACCCTTCAAGAAACCCGAGAAGCCAGTGGTCAACCCACAGCCGTCTCAGTAGCGACGGATCAGGCCGACGAGCTTGCCTTGCACCTTGACCCTGTCCGGCCCGAAAATCCGTGTCTCATAGGCTGGATTGGCGGCTTCGAGGGCAATCGAGGCGCCCTTGCGGCGGAACCGCTTCAGCGTCGCTTCCTCTTCATCGACCAGCGCCACGATGATCTCGCCGGGGCTGGCCGTGTCGGCGTTACGGATGATAACGGTGTCGCCGTCGAAGATGCCGGCCTCGATCATCGAATCGCCCTTGACCTCCAGCGCATAGTGCGCGCCGCCCATGATCATGTCCGGCGGCACCGAAATCGAATGCGTCTGATGCTGGATGGCATCGATCGGCACGCCGGCGGCGATGCGACCCATGACCGGGATCGAAACGGCAGAGACCGCATCGTCGTCATTGCCGGGCGAAGGCATCCGCGAAGGCGCCGGCTTGATCTGCCGGCCAAGAGCACCACCCTGACCAAGACTGCCCTGGATGACGCTTGGCGAAAACTTCTTTGCCGCATTGAGGCCTGGCGCGATGGAGTCCGGCAGCCGCAGCACTTCCAGCGCGCGGGCCCGATTGGGCAGCCGGCGGATAAAGCCGCGCTCCTCAAGGGCCGTGATCAGCCGATGAATCCCGGATTTGGAGGCAAGGTCGAGCGCCTCCTTCATCTCGTCGAAGGATGGCGGAATGCCGCTCTCCTTCAGGCGTTCATGGATGAACATCAGCAGTTCATGTTGCTTGCGTGTCAGCATGGCGGCCCCCAGGTTCCCTGAAACCAGAATCGAAAAACAAACCCAGAACAAACACTATCTGTTCCAGTTGTGTTCTGCAACCGTTTAAAGTTTAATGAATTTGTTAAGGCTGCTGAAATTATTTGGCGCTTGCCAGCGGGTTACGATCGACGGGCGCCACCTTCGGCAATGCGCCTGCTCACATTGAAATTGTTATGGTTAATGACCTGTGGCTTATCCCCTACCAAAGCTTGGCATTATCTGTCGATCGACCTCGACAAGGGGCGATTGCAACCTTCGGGACGTTCGTTGGCCGTGAACGAAACGGAGCCAAAACGCCAACGTCAGTTGGGCATTTTGGCTGGAAATTCAGCTCTCCGTCATTTGCCAGGCAGTGAGGGCAGCGACGGCGGATCGCCGGGATCGGTGCGTCAGGTAACGGCTTCCTTGACGGCGAAACGCTGGTCCTTCCATGCTCCCGTGCGCAGAATGTCTTCCAGAACCTCAACCGCCAGCCACACATCCTTGTAGCTGACATAGAGCGGCGTGAAGCCGAAACGGATGGTCGACGGTGCGCGGAAGTCACCGATCACCCCGCGCTCGATCAGCGCCCGCATGATTTGATAGCCGTGGTCGTGAAGGAACGACACCTGGCTGCCGCGCCTGGTCGCGTCGCGGGTGGTCTCCAGCGTGAGACCGTAGGCGCCGCACTTGGCTTCGACGAGCTGGATGAACAGTTCTGTCTGCGCGACGCTCTTCTTTCGCAATGCCGCCATGTCGACGTCGCTCCAGATGGCAAGCGCGCCTTTGAGCGCCCGCATCGACAGGACCGGTTGCGTACCGCACAGAAAACGGCGGATGCCGGTGCCGGCAACATAACCCCGTTCGAAGGCAAAGGGCCGCGCATGGCCCCACCAGCCGCTGAGCGGCTGGCTGATATCGCCGTGGTGGCGCTGCGCGGCATAGATGAAGGCCGGCGCGCCCGGACCGCCGTTGAGGTACTTGTACGTGCAGCCGACAGCGAAATCGGCATTTGCCTGATCGAGCTCGACGGGCAGGGCGCCGGCGGTGTGGCAGAGATCCCAGACGATCAGCGCTCCGGCCGTATGAGCCCTGCGCGTCAGCGCCGCCATGTCGCGCAGTTCACCCGATTTGTAATTGACGTGGTTGACCAGCACCACCGCGACGTTTTCGTCGATCAGATCTTCGATGGTCGGCGCGTCGACGCCCGCGAGGCGCAGCAGGACGCCATCCCGGGTCGAGGCCACGCCTTCGGCGATGTACAGGTCGGTGGGAAAACTGTCACCTTCGGCGACGATGGCTGACCGGCCGGGCCGCATCTCCATCGCTGCGTGCAGCACCTTGTAGATGTTGGTCGATGTCGTGTCGCAGACAACGGTCTGGCCGGCCGCGGCTCCTATCAGGCGTCCGAGTTGGTCGCCGAGTTCGATCGGCATCTCGAACCATCCGGCCGTGTTCCAGGCTCGGATAAGATCTCGGGCCCATTCCTGCGTCGCCGCCTGCTGCAGCTCGCCGAAAACGGCATGAGATGCTGCCCCCAGTGAATTGCCGTCGAGATAGATCACCCCCTCCGGCAGAATGAAACGGTCGCGCATGGCCCGCAGCGGATCCGTGGCATCCATCGCTTCGACTGCGGCGAGATCAGGAATTCCACTCATGGTCAGTCCCCGGTTGTTCGCGAAGGGGTTTCCGCCACAGAGCGTCCCTTCGGTGAGCCTGTTCTCATTTCGATGATGTCAGAGCCGGGTGCGGACCGTCCACAGCTCCGGAAACAGCACGACCTCGAGCATTTTCTTCAGATACGAAGCGCCCGACGTGCCGCCGGTGCCGCGCTTCAGACCGATGATGCGCTCCACCGTGGTGACGTGGTTGAAGCGCCAGCGGCGGAAATAATCCTCGAAGTCGACCAGCTTCTCGGCCAGTTCGTAGAACATCCAGTAGCGCTGCGGATCGCGGTAGATAGTCTGCCAGGCGACCAGGACCTCTTCATTCTCGGTTCGCGTCTCACGCCAGTCCGTGCGCCTGGCATCGGCACCGATGTCGAATCCGTTGCGCGCCAAAAGCAGCAGCGCTTCGTCATAGAGCGACGGCTCGGCCAGAATGGCTTCCAGCTTTCCGCTGAGGTCAGGCCGATGCTTGTGAGGGCCGAGCATGGCCAGGTTGCGGTTGCCGGCCATGAACTCGATGGCGCGATACTGCCAGGACTGGAAACCCGAGGACTGGCCGAGCGCGTCGCGAAACTCGGTGTATTCGCTGGGCGTCATCGTCCGCAGCACATCCCAGGCATTGTTCAGCTGCTCGAAGATGCGCGCGACTCGCGACAGCATCTTGAAGCTCGGCTCAAGCCGGTCGGCGCGGATCGAGCGGATCGCGGCGCCAATCTCGTGCAAAGCGAGCTTCATCCACAGTTCCGAGGTCTGGTGCTGGATGATGAACAGCATCTCGTCATGCGCCGACGAGAGCGGTGTCTGCGCCTCCAGCACTTTCTCCAGGTGCAGATAGTCGCTGTACGACATGCGCTCGTTGAACGACATCTGTGCGCCTTCGGACGCCGGATCGTAGGGCTCGCTCAATTGACTTTCTCCGTGCGCAGCCGGAAGCGCTGGATCTTGCCGGTCTGGGTCTTGGGCAAAGCAGCAATGAATTTCACCGATCGCGGGTATTTGTAGGGCGCGATCGTCGCCTTGACATGGTCCTGCAGGCGCTTGGTCGTCAATGCGTCAGGCGCCACGCCCTGCACCAGCACGACATGCGCCTCGACGATCTGGCCGCGCTCGGCGTCCTCGGCGCCGATCACCGCGCATTCGGCGACGTCGGGATGTGACAGAAGTGCGGCCTCGACCTCGGGGCCGGCAATGTTGTAGCCGGCGCTGACGATCATATCGTCGGAGCGCGCGGCGAAATGGAAGAAGCCGTCCTCGTCCTGCGTGAAGGTGTCGCCGGTGATGTTCCAGCCGTCGCGCACGTAGTCCTTCTGCCTGATATCGGCCATGTAGCGGCAGCCGGTCGGGCCGCGCACCGCCAGCCTGCCGGTCGCGCCGCGCGGTACTTCGCGCATCTCGTCGTCGACGATGCGCGCCTCGTAGCCGCCGACCGGCTTGCCGGTCGACGCGGGCTTCATGTCGCCAAAGCGGTTGGAGATGAAGATGTGCAGCATTTCGGTGGCGCCGATGCCGTCGAGGATCGGCTTGCCGGTCTTTTGCGTCCACTCTTCGAAAACCGGAGCGGGCAAGGTTTCGCCGGCTGAAACGGCAACCCGCAGCGAAGACAAATCGGCACCTTCATCCATGGCCTTCAGCATGGCGCGGTAGGCAGTCGGCGCGGTGAAGGAGATCGTGGCTTTGTAGGTCTCGATGATGTGGATCATGTTGGGTGGCGTCGCCTGCTCCAGCAGCGTCGCCGCCGCACCGAAGCGCAGGGGAAAGATAGCGAG
>NZ_RZPL01000496.1:0-4415 GCF_004022805.1 Mesorhizobium sp. M7A.F.Ca.CA.002.04.1.1
CTCCCCCCTCCCCGATGCGGGTCTGAAATCCCTGAGGGAGTTGCATGATCATTTTCTCGACGCCGGCGGCTCTTGCCGCCGCAAGGACGCCTTTTGGATCCGTCTTGCCTCGGAACCTCGAAATGTTGTCTGCTACCGTGCCGTCAAACAACTCCACATCCTGCGGCATGTAGCCGATATGGGCGCCGAGATGTTCCGAGTTCCATTGATCGAGAGAGGCGCCGTCCAATCTCACCGAGCCATGGAGCGGCTTCCACACCCCGACCAACGAACGGGCCAGCGTCGTCTTGCCGGAGCCGCTCGGGCCGACGACGGCCATTCCAGCCCCCCTCGACAGGTGGAAACTTACATTTACAACGGTCGGTCTTGTCAGGCCGGGCGGCGCGACTGTCAGTTGCTCGACGGCAAATCGTGCCTGTGGACGAGGCAATTCCATCGGATCGTCCTGACTGCCAAATGCAGCCATGACAGCTGCCAGTTCGCTATAGCTGCGCCGGGTCGATAGAAAACCTCTCCAGTTTGCAATGGCCGCGTCAACTGGGGCCAAGGCCCGGCCGAGCAATATGGAAGATGCGATAATCACCCCAGGAGAAGCTTCACCGCCGATGACCAGGTAGGCACCGAGCCCCAGAACGCCGGATTGCAGACCCATGCGAAGCGCCTTCGAGAAGGAACTGGCGCCACCGACGACATCCGAGAGGCGCTCCTGCTGACCAAGATATGCGCGGCTGACGTCGCTCCAGCGTCGAGCCAGTCGACCAGAAAGCCCCATTGCATGAACAACCTCGGCGTTGCGCCGGGCGGAGTCGGCAAGCGCCCGTTGCGACGACAAGTCTTCGGAGGCGCGCGCGGCCGGACCACGGCTAAAGACTTCCGCAACCGCCGTCAGGAGGACCACGGCGATCGCGCCGACGGTTGCCAACAAGCCGAGCAAAGGATGGAGCAAATAAATGATCACCAGATAAAAAGGGATCCACGGAGCGTCGAAGATGACCGTCGGTCCCGTTCCGGAAAGAAAGCCGCGCAGTCGGTCAAGATCGTGCAAAGGCTGCAAGCGGCCCGCATCACGTCCTGCCTTGAGCGGCAAGGACAGGGAGATGGAGAACACCTTTTGCTGCAAATTTCTATAGAGAAGACTGCCGATGCGGACCAGCACGCGAAGCCGCACGAAATCCAGGAGCCCGTAGACCGCATACAAGCCCAGCATGCCGATCGTGAATCCCACCAGGGTGGGAACGCTCTGCGACGGCAGAACGCGATCGTAGATCTGCAACATATAGACCGAACCGGTCAGGGCGAGAATGTTTATCACTGCCGAAAACAGCGCCACGCCAAGCAGCCCAGGCATGCAGGCGAGAATGGCGGAACGCAGCTCGGGAGAACCGGCCCCCGATGTTTTCATGACCAGCGGTCGTTCGCGCGACACTGCCGCGCCGTTACTTCCGTAAATTGTGATGGCTCAAACCTTTCTTGGTGCGCATAGCAGCCGCTATCCGTCGCCCCCCTTATTACGCTCTGCTTACATACGTCGACTTTGAGGAAAATGCAGCGGATTCGTGGCGCAGGACCAACGAAACGCGACCCGCAGCGTGCACAGGCTGGGGATAACTCCCCCAAAAAACGGCAATTCACGCTAGTAACGCAGTCCAGAATGGAACACGCAAAAGGGGCTTATGTCCTTGCTTCCACACACTTTCAAAGACGCCACGGTCGTTGACACAAAATACCTGATGCGGAGCAACAACTTAGATCAATCAAACCTTTTGTCGTTCTGTATTCTGTATTTGATCTCGCCCCGATACACCAATCACCCGAGCAGACCATCAGTCTCCCAGACTTCCAGAGGCGGCAAATTGACGACCGTCAGGCCGGCACGCCGGATCGTCATTCAAACGGAGGAGGACGGTGATCGAGCCTGACGTATTGTGGTTTAACGCATGCGCAGGGATGGCGACTGGAGGGCTCGTTCACCTCGGGGCGCTGGCCGACGGGTTCGACCGGCCCCATCTGTGACGGCTGCCAACCTGCCCAAGGAGGCGGATCGCGCCTTCGCCATCGTCGTTATCAGAGCGGACGCCGCGTTAGCCGTGCGTTATCCGCGTAGTGGGGTGTTGCGTGGAAAAGAAGTATCGGAAATTAAGAAGAGCTGTCTGGGAAACGATATATAGGGTCAGCTTGATAACCCCGAATTTCTACGTTCTGAACTACCCCATAGCAGCAGCGGGATTCTTTAACGGGAACAACAGGTTCCCAAGACGGGTTTCCAGTCAATCGGCTACGATAAATGATTTTATATTTGACAGAATGATACGAAATAGATGGGGATACCTGGAGAAGATTTGCGTTGATAAGCATTATGCTAAGTACATAGCTAGTGGAATCGCAGGCCTTAAAATCCCAAAGACGATCTCTGTATTCAAGATAGATAGAAATACGACGGCAGATGACATTTTACTTTGGATCCAGCCTTTCCTCGGACGTCATTTCGTGATGAAGCCGACCCATTCCTCTGGAAAAATTATATTCCTCGACAAACCGCTCAATAGGAAAACTCTAGAGGAATTCTTAAATTTCTCTAAGAGGTCGTACTTTAATATCGGACGAGAGACACAATATTATAAAATGGAAAAGAAATTAATTGTCGAAGACAACATTTCTACTGGTGGTGAATTAAGTGACTACAAATTCTTTTGCGTTCGCGGCAAGGCAATTTATCTTCAGGTCGACGTCGGTAGATTTGTTGATCATAAAAGGGCTGTCTTTTCTCTTCCGGATTTTAAGCAGATTGATGTCATGTATGGTTATGACCTACCAGAAAACGTAGAAAGGCCGGAAAATCTCGAAAAAATGATCGAGATCGCGGAAACGATATCTAGGGATGTTGAGTTTGTCAGGGTCGATTTGTACAGCATTAACGGTGACATATATTTTGGAGAGATGACTTTTTCTCCATGCGCTGGGTCGGATCATATTTCAAACGAGAGTTGGGCCATCGATTTTTTAAATAGGATCAAAGCAGAAAGTGCTCCTAAAGCAGCGATAGGTGGCCGCTTCACGCCGCAAGCGGCACGATCTTTCGACCGTCAAGTTGGCGGGTGAGCCGCGAGGGCGTCAGCGCAAGCCTCGGTTCATGTGCCGAGGCACCCCAATTGGCTTTCCCCTAGTTGGGGATAACCCGGTCGGGAAAGGCGGATATTTCCCAATCACGCGGCTCAACAATGAGCCGGATGAGAGGGGCTTATGTTGTTGTTGCGGCACTGTTTTAAAAGACTTCGGTTGACCCGAAGCGGAACATCTCCTGCTGTGCAGCAATCCTGTCGGCGATCAAAGATTCTATCCAGCGGGTGTCGTATTTGATTTGGGCCTAATATGCGCCGTCAACTAAGCAGACGTGGGGCATAACCGAATCAACCAAAGGATTTTTGGATGACACTCCACTACGCGTCCGGTGGATCAGCCGCCGAGATCGCAACCGCCGGATTCAATCTGGCTGATGTTCAGTACGTTTCGCAAGTCAATGCCTTGCCGGATGGCATGAAAGGCTTGGTTTATCTCGGTGAGCACGACGGAGTAACTTCGTCTTTCATTGATAAAGTCACTCCCTTCATAGGTAATCCAAATGTGTTCGGGTTTTACCTTAGCGACGAGCCTGATCCGACAGGCAAGTGGGGCAGCTACGCAACCGCTGCAAATCTAAAGGCGGAATCCGACTGGATTCATTCTCATGTTCCCGGCGCCAAGACCTTCATCACGATGATGAACTTGGGCACGGATGGCTCCCCGAGCTACATGAACCCGAACGACCCGGCCCACGCCGCTTACAATCCGGCGAATACGGGCATCGATTTCTACGGTATCGGCTATTACCCCATCAACAACACTTCGGCTCCCGACTACACCCATATCGACAAGATGGTTGCGGCTGCCGGTGAAGCGGGCATCCCGATTGACAAGATCGTCCCGCTTTACCAGGCGTTCGGTGGTGGCAACTGGGAAACCAGCGCTGGCGGCAAGTTTGTCATGCCCACCGCTGCCCAGGAGCAGGCCATGATTGATCGTTGGGCCGCACTGGTTCCGTCGCCGGCCTTTGACTATACCTATAAATGGGGAACGCAGAATGGCGACACCGCGCTTGAAAGCGCCTCGGAACTGAAAGCCTTTTTCCTCCAGCACAATCTCGAGGGCACCCATGCCCCGGTCTCGCCCCCGGTTAGTGATCCTGTCACGCCCCCGGTCAGTGATCCGGTCGGCACACCGACCACACCTCCTACTCACGTCGGCACCCCTGCTCCCACCGGGCCGGCCCCGTCGGGCAGCGATCATGTCTTCCATGGCACGCGCGGCGCAGACGTTTTCCACGCAACCGGGGGCAATGACAAATATCTCGTCAACAATGCTCATGACAAGGTCATGGA
>NZ_RZPL01000497.1:0-4415 GCF_004022805.1 Mesorhizobium sp. M7A.F.Ca.CA.002.04.1.1
GTCATCGAGCGCGATCCGCAAGCTGGCGAAGGGGTGAGCCCGGCCGCCCGGCCATGTCGCTTTTATCGCTTCCTTTGCCCGTTTCATGGGCAATCCTGAGCAGGCATGTCGATTCCCAGGAAAAACCGCAGCGAAGCCGAGCAGGGCGCCGAGCCCACGCCGCTGATCGCGATTGCCAGCGTCATCGTGTCGATGGCGCTGATTGCCGTCGGCAACGGGCTGATGTTTGCTTATATCCCGGTCCGGCTTGGCGCAGAGGGTTTCGATCCGACCTGGGCCGGGCTGATCATCACCGGGCTTTCGGCCGGCGGGCTCGCCGGCTGCATCTTGACCGGACCGCTGGTGCGAAGGGTCGGCCATGCCCGCGCCTTCATGGTGCTGTCGGCGCTGATCGCGCTGGCCAACGCCGCTGTCGGCGCCGGGGTCCTTCCGCTGCTGTGGATAGCCGCCCGCGCGCTCTACGGCTTTGCCATATGCGGCCTGTTCATCGTCGCGCAGAGCTGGCTGAACGATGCCGTTGCCAACGCCATCCGCGGCCGGGTGATGGCTTTCTTCTACGTTGCCTATGTCGCCGGGCTCGGCGTCGGCTACGCGACGCTAGCGCTGGTCGATATCAGGACAGCGGATGCGCCGCTGATCGGCATCGTCTTCACCGCGCTGTCGATCCTCCCTGTCGGGATGACCAAACTTGCCCAGCCGCCGGCGCCGCAGGCGGCCTCGGTGGCGCTGCGCCGTGCCTGGCGGGTTTCACCGGTCGGCGTCGCCGGCATGCTTGCCGTCGGCGGCCTGTCGATGTCGATTGCTGGCTTCGCACCGATCCACGCCACGGCCAAGGGCTACAGCCAGGCCGACGTGGCGCTGCTGCTTTCGGCGATGCCTCTCGGCACGCTGATCCTGCAGATCCCGCTTGGTTGGATTTCCGACCGAACCGACCGCCGCTATGTGCTGATCGCCGCATCCGCGCTCGCCATGGTCGCCGGCCTGTTTGCACTCGGGTTCGATGGCGGCGCGCTGGCCGCGTTGGTTGTGATCTACATCGTGTGGGACGGCGCTTCGGAATCGATCTATTCGCTGGCCAGTGCGCACGCCGCCGACCGCGCCGGCAAGGACGACATGGTGGCGCTGTCCAGTTCGCTTTTGTTTGCCTGGTCGCTGTCGGGCTTCGTCGTGCCCGGCATCGTGACGGCGCTGTCGGCCGTCTTCGGAACGCAGGCTTTCATCTATGTGGCTGTTCTCATCGCCGCAGCCTTCTGCCTGTTCGTGCTTTTGCGTGTGTTCACGACGCGTGCGGTCCCGGTCGGCGAAACCGGCAGTTTCGCACCGATGACGGCGCAGGCGCCGTTGCCGGTCGAACTCGCCTTCGCACCGGACGATGAGGGCCGGCACTGAGCCACCCGACTATTGTCGACGGGCTTCCGGCGACGGGGCTTCCGGTGGCGGCAGCGGGATCGATATGCCTTCGCTATCGAATTCCTGCTTGGCGCGCTTGGTGAGATCGGTCTGGGTGGCGAAGAAGTCCGCCGACGATGTCCAGTAGCGCAAGGCAATCGAAACGGTGCTATCGCCCAATGTCGCGACGAAAGCGATCGGTGCCGGCTCACGCTTGACCCGCCGTTCGGCGGCGGCAATGGCAAGCAATGTCTTTTGAGCGCGGTCGATGTCGTTCCAGGAGCCGATGCTCAGCGTGATGTCGCTGCGGCGCACCCCGTTGCGCGAAAAGTTGCGCACCGGCTGGTTCCACAGCGTCGAGTTGGGCGCCAATATGTAGACCCCGTCGGCCGTCCTGAGCTTGGTTGCGAACAGGCCGATCTCCTCGATCGTACCGGCAATCGAACCGACCTCGACGGACTCGCCGATGCGAAACGGCCGCAGTGCCAGAAGCATGATGCCGGCCGCGATGTTCTGCAGCGTGCCTTGCAACGCCAGGCCGATGGCGAGGCCAATGGCACCGATCGCGGCAATGATCGAGGCCGTCTGCACGCCGAACTGGCCGAGCACCATGATGGTGACGAGGATCAGGATGGCATAGCGGACGATCTTGGAGAAGAAATGCCGCAACGTCGCGTCGAAACCATGGATATGGCCGAGACCGGCGAAGATCGAACGTTCGGCAAGGCCGGCGACGATATAACCGACGATCAAGAGGATAACGGCACCGATGGCCGAGAAGGAGTAGGAAACAATCAGCGTGCTCAGTTGGGCGAGGCCAGCCTGGACGCTGAGGAAGGCGTTTTGCGGGTCGATCGGCATGGGGGAAATCCGGTTGGTCGGTGAGCCGATAACCCATGCCGACGGCGAGGGTTCCGATCTTTTCCGGTGTGCGGCGGAACCACAGGAGCGACAATACGTTCGTGCGAGGCAGGGTCCCGTCTTGAAACTGTCAGGGAACTCTGCCTATCTAAGTGGTGTCACCTGCTTCAAGGGGTGATTTGGTTGTTCTTGCTGCGAAAGGAAATACACTGAGAACAGCACTGCGGAAGAAGGCCGATATCATGCCTTCGCCGGCCAGGATCAGCGTAGACGACGCCGTGTCCCGCGCCATCAAGACAGTCCTTGCCAGTCTGGAAGACTCCAAGGCCGAAAATATTGTCTCCATCGACATCCAGGGGAAATCGAGCCTCGGCGACTATATGGTCGTCGCTTCGGGCCGATCGCACCGTCATGTCGCGGCTGTCGCCGATCATCTTCTCAAAGCGATCAAGGATGCCGGTCTCGGCACCGCGCGCGTCGAGGGGCTGTCCGGCGCCGACTGGGTCCTGATCGATTCTGGCGACATCATCGTCCATGTCTTCCGCCCCGAAGTCCGCGAATTCTACAATCTCGAAAAGATGTGGCAGGCGCCGGACCTCGAGGAAGAAACGCTCCACTAAGTCGTTCGCGCGGCTTACAAGGCAAGGATGAAGATATCAGTTCATGCCGTGGGCCGGATGAAAGCCGGCCCCGAGAAGCTGCTGGCCGACCGCTATTTCGAGCGCTTCGCCAAGAGCGGCCCGGCGGTGGGGCTTGAATTTGGCGGCATTGCCGAAATAGCCGAGGGGCGCGGCCAGACTGCCAACGAGCGCCGGCGTGAGGAAGGCCAGAAACTGCAGACGCAGTTGCAGCCCGGCACCGCCCTGATCCTGCTCGACGAACGCGGCAAAAGCTTTTCCTCGGAAGATTTCGCCGGGCGCCTCGGCCTGTTGCGTGACGGTGGCCGCAAGGCGCTGATCATCGCCATCGGCGGCGCCGACGGCCACGATCAGTCGCTGCGCGACCAGGCCGAACTGGTGATGTCGTTCGGATTGCTGACATGGCCGCATCAACTGGTGCGCGTGATGCTGGGAGAGCAGCTTTATCGTGTGGCCACTATCCTTTCGGGACATCCCTACCATCGCTCGTAAGCCGGTGAATTGGTGCGACACACCCGGATTTCCGCCCCAATGCCAACGTAACATTGCATCGAGTGGGCGGTTTCGAACATGGTTGATTGTTCGTTAACGAAGCCACGCATAGAGTCGGGCTTCAATGTCTGAAGACAGAAAATCAAGAACGGGCTCATGGCGCGCGCGCTGCGGAATCGCGGCGGCGGTGCTTGTGCTGTCGCTGCATGCGGGGCGGGCGGAAAACACGCTCGACCTGGCTCCCGATCCGGACCAGAGCCGGGCCGAATATGAACGGGTCTCGAAGGAGATCACGCTGTCGTCGGAACGATTGGCCAAGCTCTCCGCCGACATCGCGACGATCAAGAAGGATCACGCCTCGATCACCGCCGCATTGATCCAGTCGGCGATGACCGAGCAGAAGCTCGGCCAGGACATCGAGGACATCGGCGCCAGGCTGGAAGGGTTGAAGGGCCAGGAACAGAAGATCCGCGCCTCGCTGATGGCGCGGCGCGACGTTCTGGCCGAAGTGCTGGGCGCGCTGCAGCGCATGGGCCTCAACCCGCCGCCGGCGATCCTGGTCAAGCCCGAGGACGCGCTGTCGTCGGTGCGCAGCGCCATCCTGCTCGGCGCGGTGGTGCCGGAACTGCGCCAGCAGACCGATAGCCTGCTTGCCGATCTCAAGGAACAGACCAGGATTACGGCGTCGATCGAGGCCGAACGGGCGCGGCTGACGGCGGCGGTCGGCGACCAGACGGCGGAAAAGAAGCGGCTCGGCATGCTGCTGGAGGCCAAGCAGAAGCTCGAAGCCGACACGCAAACGCAAATGGCCGCGGAAAAGCAGCGATCCGAAGCGCTGGCGGCCAAGGCCGGCAGCCTGAAAGAGTTGATCGCCTCGCTCGAAGCGCAGGCCGACAAGAGCCGCAAGGCCGCCGATGCCGCCAAGGCCGCTGAGCAGAAGACGGCGGATGGCGACAAGACATCCGCGCCGGCGGAACTGGCGTCGCTGCCCGTTCCGGAAAGCAACCAACTTGCCGCCGCGGTGCCCTTTTCGGC
>NZ_RZPL01000498.1:0-4398 GCF_004022805.1 Mesorhizobium sp. M7A.F.Ca.CA.002.04.1.1
TTTCTGGTTGGCGCCACCGAGCAGGAGGCCAAGCGCGTCGCCGAGCGCATTCGCCGCGAAGTCGAGCTGATCCGCTTCCGGCCCGTCGACGAGCGGACCATTCCGCTCACGGTCAGCATCGGCGGTACTGTCTGCGGCGAGGAAGCCAGCGTGTCGGAGTTGATGCGCGCCGCCGACCGGCGCCTCTACCAGGCCAAGCACCAGGGCCGTAACCTGACGATCATCGACACCGGCATTTCCGAGGCGGCGTGATCCGATCTGCCGCAACCGGCCTGTTAAGAAAACTCTAACCCTGTTTGCACTCGGTTGTACCGCTTAGCCGGGTTTTCACTGCTTTGCGGCCAGACTTGGCACGATACTGGCTTCCACGGTGATGCATGTGTCGTTCCGGGAATTGCCGTTCTGGGAACGCCATGCAGTGCCGAAGCCCAGCCGAGAGACCAGCCATGAGTTTCATCATCAAGAAAATGTCACGCCGCGCGCTCGTGCAGGCGTTGATCGCATTGCCTGCCCTGTCCTTGTTCCGCAAGCTGCCTGATGCCGATGCCGCCGGTCCAAAGCCCGACCCGAACGAGATCGTCGAGGTCGATGGCTGGATCCTGAAGCGGAGCGACCTGGCATGATCTTCGACAGCTACGAGGCGTATCGCGCTGCGAACTTCACCCCGAAGGTCTGCATCCTCGGCTCCGGTCCGGCCGGCATGACCATTGCCCGCAAGCTTGGCGCGGCCGGCATTCCGGTGGTGGTGATGGAGGCCGGTCCGCGCGAATTCAGCGACGACTCGCAGGACTTTTACCGGGGCAGCACGGTCGGAGATTTCTATTTCGATCTCGACATCACCCGGCTGCGGTTCATGGGGGGCAGTTCCAACCACTGGGCAGGCTGGTGCCGCGTGCTCGACAAGCAGGATTTCGAGCCGAAGGCCTGGGTACCCGATACGGGCTGGCCGATCGCCCGCACCGACATCGAACCCTATCTGCCGGAAGTGCGCGATATTCTCGACCTTCCGGCCCTCCGGCCCGATATGCCGATCTCGGACGACATTCGCTGGGTGCAGCTGATCAAGAGCCCGGCCGTGCGCTTCGCCGAGAAGTTCGGCGATGAACTCGACAAGGCCACGAACATCGCGGTGGTGCTCAACACTTGTGCCACCGAACTTGCCGGCGACGGCAGACGCGTGACTGGCGCCAGGCTGTGGTCGAACGGACAGGATGCCGGCTCGTTCAGCGCTGACTATTTCATCGTCTGCACCGGTGGGCTGGAGAATTCGCGGCTGCTTCTGTGGTCCCACCAGCGCTCGAACGGCGGCGTCGTGCCGAATGCAACTGCGCTTGGCCGCTACTGGATGGAGCATCCGACCTTCGAGGGCGGCAACGCCATCCTGGCCGACTACAACGCGTTCGAGGTCGACGCCGTCAACGAGGCCTTCTTCTCGCCGACGTTTGCCGCCATGGAGCGGCTGCAGATCATGAACTTCGGCATCCGGCTGATCGAGACGCCGTATCCCGGGGTCAAGAGCCTTATCGCCGACCTCGCCTGCACGGCGCCCAGCATGGCGGAATGGATGTCCTACCAGCTCAGTCAGCGACTGCGCTGCGCGGCCCAGCTCTACGTCGCCTGGGAACAGGCGCCGCTGGCCTCCAACCAGATCGAGTTGTCGAAGACCGATGTCGACCATGCCGGCGTGCCGCGCATCGAACTGCACTGGAAGAAATCCGAACTGGAACATCGCACCCTTCTCGAAGGGCTCAGACTGTTCGGCGCAACGCTGATCGAGAAGAATCTCGGCCGCGTGCGCATTGCCGACTGGATCAGCAATGGTCAGGACTATCCGACCAACGACGAGACGGCGGGCCATCACCATATGGGCGGCACGCGCATGGGCACCGACATCAGCAAGAGCGTGGTCGACGCCAACTGCAAGGTGCACGGCATGGACAATCTCTATGTCGGCGGCTCCTCGGTGTTCTGCACGTCGGGTCAATGCAACCCGACGACGACGATCACCGCGCTGGCCTGCCGGCTGGGCGACCATCTCAGCAAGGTGGTCACCGCCTGACGGCTGCAGGGCAGCATGCTGCCTAGGGCAGTTCACCGTTTCACGGAACGGCGATCCGCTCTAACTCTTTGTTTGACGCAATTCCGGACGGAAAACCGTTTCACACTTTTCCTGGAATGCTCTAGAGCGTCGCCGGATCGAGCGCCGGCTGGTCCTTGCGCCGGGCGACGATTGCCGCGAAATCGGCGGTCTGGAAGGCATCGCGCAAGGCGTCGAAGGACGGCAGCACGAAATAGGCGCGCTGGAACTTGTCGATCTCGTAGCCGGTGCGCATCACCGTTTCCAGGTCGAAGGGCACGTGGTGGGCGTCCTTGCCTTCGACGGCGAACTGCAGCTCGGTAAACGACGACATAAGGCCGGCGCCAAAGGCCTTCAGCGGCTGGCCGGCCTCCCGCATCAGGCCATATTCGGCCGTGTACCAGTAGAGCCGGGAAATCATCTCGTCGCCACCCAGCGCGATGATGTCGCCGGCCTTCTCGCCATACATCTGCATGAAATCGGCGAACACCGGTTGCGACAGCGCCGGCACATGGCCGAAGAAATCATGGAACATGTCGGGCTCGACAATGTAGTCGAGCTCCTGCCTGGTCCGCAGCCAGTTGGTGACCGGGAAGCGGCGATCGGCGAGATGGTCGAAAAACGGAGCCGCGGGAATGAGCCCCGGCACCGCGACGATCTCCCAACCGGTCAGTTTGCGCAGCTTGGCGCTGACCTCGTCGAAGTCGGGAATACGGTCGAGCAGGCCGAGTTTTTCGACGCCGTCGAGGTAGGAATGGTGGGCGAGCTTGCGCGTCAGTCTGGTCTGGCGGTCGCACAGCGTGCGCCACACCGCCTGCTCTTCATCGCTGTAATCGTAACCCTGCGACACGGTGAAATCGGCACGGCAGACCGAGTAGTCGCCGCGCAATCCTTGCGCCGCGCAGTCGCGGGCGTATTCGGCAACGCTCATCGTCGTCATGGTTTTTCTCCTCGCAAAGCAAATCGCTGACGTGCTGAACGTTAAGCGGATTTGCGGAGGCGAATCGGTTTTGATGATGGCTCGAATTCGGAAATCGGGATAATATTCACTCAGAAATTCCCAGGAAGGAGTGAAAATGCCTCGATTCGATGATTTCGAGATCAAGATGCTCGATGTCCTGCAGCGCGACGGGCGCAAACCGGTTTCCGAGCTGGCGCAAGAGATCGGCCTGTCGACGACACCATGCGCGCGGCGCTTCGAGGCGCTGCAGGAGGCCGGCATCATCAAGGGATTTGCCGCCGTGATCAGCCGCCGCGCTGTCGGGCTGATGGTCGAGGTGTTCATCCAGGTGCGCCTCGTCAGCCACAGCGACGGCTCGCCCGAAAGCTTCATCGCCGCCGTGCAGCGCATGGACGAGGTTTCCTCGTGCTGGACGATGACCGGCGACCATGACTTTCTGCTGCATGTCATGGTGCCGTCGGTCGACGAGCTCAACGCTTTCGTCATGCACCGGCTGATGCGGCTCGACGGCGTGCGCGACGTCCACACGCAGTTGGTGCTGCAGAACATCAAGGGCCCGGGCCATGTGCCGCTCGGGCATCTCAGGCGATGACAATGCCTGCCCTTCGCACTCCTTGAGGAAAAGCTGCACGCAAACTGCTGAAACGGGCCAAGCACGTGTCCACATCGCCGGCCAGCTTGTGCGGACCAACTGCCCAGGAGGTCCGCCATGAAAATCGTCCTGATCAATCCGCCGCACACCGCCATCGGCAGCCGCGTGCCCGACGATCACCTGCCGCCGCTCGGCCTGCTGGCGATCGGCGGGCCGCTGATCGATGCCGGCCATCAGGTGCGCCTCGTCGACGCCGAGTTCGGGCCGATGCCGCTCGATGACGTCGTGCGCAGCGCACTGGAGGACCACCCCGACTTCGTCCTGATCGGCCATTCCGGCTCGACCTCGGCGCACCCGACCGCCTTGGTGATCGCGCGCATGATCAAGGAGCGCGAGCCGGCGACCATCATCATCTATGGCGGCGTTTTCCCGACCTATCATTGGCGCGACATCCTGGCCGCTACCGATGCCTTCGACTTCATCGTGCGCGGCGAGGGCGAAGCGACGGTGGTGGCGCTGATCGAAGGGCTGGAGATGCGCCAGCCGCCGGCGAGCGTGGCCGGCATCGCCTATCGCGACGATCTCAGCCGCCCCTTCGCCACACAGGCGGCCATGACCATTGCCGACCTCGACGCCTACCGCGTCGGCTGGGAACTGATCGACCATCCCAGTTACAGCTACTGGGGCGGCAAGCGGGCCGTGGTCATGCAGTTTTCGCGCGGCTGTCCGCATCTGTGCAACTATTGCGGCCAGCGCGGCTTCTGGACC
>NZ_RZPL01000499.1:0-4395 GCF_004022805.1 Mesorhizobium sp. M7A.F.Ca.CA.002.04.1.1
CTCCCTACAGTTCCAAGGTACGAATGGCGGCAGCCTATGCCGGCATCGCTGTCGATCTGGTGCCGATCAAGACCGAGGAGAAGCCGGCCGACTTGATGATCGCCAACCCGCTCGGCAAGATTCCGGTTCTGGTGCTCGACGACGGTCGCTCCATCCATGACAGTCGCGCCATCACCCAGCATCTCAACCGTTTGTCGAAGAGCGCGCTTTTTCCACGCAATCCCGACAAGCGGCTCGAGGCAGAAGTGCTGGAGGCATTGGCCGACGGCATTTGCGACTGTGCGCTGTCGATGGTCTATGAACGGCGCACGCGGCCTGAGGAGATGGTCTATCAGCCCTGGCTCGATCGCCAGTGGGCGAAGATCACGGCGGCACTCGACCTGCTCAACGCCAACCCGCCGAAGCTGCCGAAAAAGATCACCGCCGGCCAGATGGCGCTGCGCGCCTGCCTTGGCTATCTCGCGCTGCGCTTTGCCGGGAAATGGGAGAAGGGTCGCGCCCGGCTGACGCGGTGGGCGGCACGCTTCGACGAGAAGTTTCCAGAACTGAAGCCCTGCATTCCCGGTTGACCGCCCATTACCCGAATAGATTTACCCGGAAATCACGCGAGCATAAAAAAAGCCGGGCGCGAGGCCCGGCTTTTTCGTGTCGTGGCTTGAACGACTTAGAACTTCATACCGACGCCGAAGGTGACGCGGTTGTCGGTGGCCTTGACCTTGCCGATGCCATCGAAGCTCTTGCTGCCGAAGTCGGTGTAACGATACTCGACACGACCGAAGACATTGTCGGTCAGCTTGATGTCGGTGCCGAGACCGGCGGTCCAGCCGAGCAACGTGGCGCGGTCCGAACCGTATACGTCGTCTTCGACCTTCAGGCTTCTTCCGGCGAGACCGCCGGTGCCATAGAGCAGGATTTCGGGGGTCACGGCATAGCCGAGACGGGCTCGCAACGAACCCTCGAAGCCGGCCTTGGAATTGACGCCAGAATCGTCGCCCTTGACGCCGTTGTAGCCGAGTTCGGCTTCAGCGCCGTAGACGAAGTTCTCTTGCTGCCACTGATAGCCGCCGAAGACGCTGCCGACGAAGCCCTTGGTGCCGACGTCAACATTGTCAACACCCAGATCCTTTTCCTTGGTATGGCCGCTGAAGCCATAGCCGACGTTGAGACCGGCGTAGGGGCCGGCCCACGAAGCGACGGGAAGTTCAGCGATCGGCGCAGGTGCCGGCGGCTCTTCCGAAACCACGTCAGCAGCATAGGCAGTTCCGCTGAGGGCGAAGAGCCCGAGCGCAACGGCCAGCGGCCGTGCGAATTTGAGATTGGCTTGCATTGTTCTTTACTCCTTAAGCCACAGGACACAGGCTTGTTTCTCACGATCGCCATCGACCCGTCCGGGGGGGAAACGGATCTGGCGTTCGTCGGTTCCAAATGTCGTGTCAAAATGCGGCTGAAGCGAACCTGAACTTGGGTCATTCCCCGGCGCAAATGAGGCAGAACCTTGACGTTGCATCTTCGCAACAGCGAAATGGCAGGAACCATCCGGTGCTGCGCTGCACACCGCTTGGTGCAAGGACTCCAGCACCCTATATTGCGGTCGGGCACGCCTGAGTCCAGGGCGGGCCAAGATGCCCAAACGGCCGTTTCGCCACAATGCTGCCCAAGGTGCGAACACCATTTAACGCATGCCGGGCCATATTTCGCCGGCACTGCTTTTTCGGGCCGAAATTGAGGATTGACACCATATGAGCAAAGCCACTGTCACGGCGCTGGTGACGGGCGGGGCCAGGCGGATCGGCAGGGCGATCGTCGAGGATCTCGCCGCGCACGGTTTTGCCGTCGCCATCCATTGCAACCGCTCGCGCAGCGAGGCCGATGCGTTGGCTGCCGAAATCATCGCCGGAGGTGGCCGCGCCGCAGTGGTCGCCGCCGACCTGACCGATATGGACGCCATCGATGACCTTATCGGCGAGGCGCAAGCAGCGCTCGGGCCGCTCTCGCTGCTGGTCAACAACGCGTCGCTGTTCGAGGACGATTCGGTTCTGGATTTCGACTGGCGGGCCTGGGACCGGCACTTTGCCGTCCATGTGAAAGCGCCCGCGCTCCTGGCGCAGAATTTCGCCCGGGCACTACCGGCAGGGCAGGAGGGCCTGATCGTCAACATGATAGACCAGCGCGTCTGGCGGCCGACGCCGCGCTACTTCTCCTATGCACTGTCCAAATCGACGCTGTGGACAGCCACCCAGATGATGGCGCAAGCGCTCGGTCCCCGCGTCCGCGTCAATGCCATCGGCCCGGGGCCGACATTGAAGAACGCGCGTCAGGACGACAGCGATTTTGCAGCCCAAGTCGATGGCTTGATCCTCAAGCGCGGCCCGGAATTGCCGGAATTCGGCGCCACTATCCGCTATCTCTGGGAAGCGCGCTCGGTCACCGGCCAGATGATCGCGCTTGATGGCGGCCAGCATCTTGCGTGGCAGACGCCCGATGTGACAGGCATGACGGAATGAGTCCTGTAGACCACAAAAGCAAGCCGCGCGGCGGCACCGACGATCTGCCCCCCGATATCGACCTCGAGGACGAGGCGGTCGAGGAAATCGTTGAAACCGTCGGTCCCGATGTCGCCTTCACCGCCATCGACTGGACGCCGCATGCCGGCGACGCGGAAGGCATGATCGGCGCCGAGGTGATCCAGACGCTGGTCAAGCGGCTGCCCAACGCGCCCGGCGTCTACCGCATGATGAACGCTGCCGGCGATGTGCTCTATGTCGGCAAGGCACGCAGCCTGAAGAAGCGCGTCACCAACTACGCGCAAGGCCGCTTCCACACCACCCGCATCGGCCGCATGGTGCGCGAAACGTCGACGATGGAGTTCGTCGTCACCCGCACCGAGATCGAAGCGCTGCTGCTCGAAGCCAATCTTATCAAGCGCTTGCGGCCGCGATTCAACGTCCTGATGCGCGACGACAAGTCGTTTCCCTATATCCTCTTGACCGGCGACCATGTCTCGCCGGGCATCTACAAGCATCGCGGCGCGCGCTCGCGCAAAGGCGATTATTTCGGTCCCTTTGCTTCGGCCGGTGCCGTTGGCCGCACCATCAACTCGCTGCAGCGCGCCTTTCTGCTGCGCAGTTGCACCAACTCGTTCTACGAGAACCGCACGCGGCCATGCCTGCTTTATCAGATCAAGCGCTGCGCCGGTCCCTGCACCGGCGAGGTCTCGCACCAGGACTATGCCGAGCTGGTCAATGAGGCGAAGGACTTCTTGTCCGGCCGCAGCCAGAAGGTGAAGACGGAAATCTCGGCCGCCATGCAGCAAGCGTCGGAAGCTCTCGATTTCGAGCGCGCCGCGATCTATCGCGACCGGTTGGCGGCCCTGTCGCATGTGCAGAGCCACCAGGGCATCAATCCGGCGACCGTCGACGAAGCCGATGTCTTCGCCATCCATCAGGAAGGCGGCCAGGTCTGTATCCAGGTGTTCTTTTTCCGCACCGGCCAGAACTGGGGCAACCGCGCCTATTTCCCCAAGGCCGATCCGGCGTTGGAAGCAGCCGAGGTGCTGGGCTCGTTCCTGGCGCAGTTCTATGACGACAAGCCGACGCCGCGGAACATTCTTCTGTCGCATGGCGTCGAGGATCAGGAATTGCTGGCCGAGGCGCTCTCCACCCGCGCCGGCCGCAAGGTCGCAATCTCCGTGCCGCAGCGCGGCGAGAAGAAGGACCTGACCGACAACGCTTTGCAGAATGCCCGCGAAGCGCTCGGACGCCGGCTGGCTGAAACCTCCACCCAGGGACGCCTGCTTGCCGGTTTCGCCGAGACATTCGGCCTGCCGAAGCCGCCAGTGCGCATCGAGGTCTACGACAATTCGCACATCATGGGCACCAATGCCGTCGGCGCCATGGTCGTTGCCGGACCGGAGGGGTTCGTGAAGAACCAGTACCGGAAATTCAACATCCGCTCGACCGAGATCACGCCTGGCGACGATTTCGGCATGATGCGCGAGGTGATGGAACGGCGGTTTTCGCGGTTGCTCAAGGAGCATGGCGATGTCCCGGCTGGGGATGCAGCCGACGGTTCGGCAGACGATATGGAGGACGATATCTCCGGCAGCTTCCCGGCCTGGCCCGATGTCATCCTGATCGACGGTGGCCAGGGCCAGATGACCGCGGTGCGCAAGATCCTCGCCGATCTCGGCATCGAGGACCGCGTGGTTGCCATCGGCATCGCCAAGGGCCAGGACCGCGATGCCGGCCGCGAGCGGTTCTTCGTCAAAGGCAGGGACTCGTTTTCCCTACCGGTCCGCGACCCCGTGCTCTATTTCGTCCAGCGGCTGCGCGATGAGGTTCACCGTTTCGCGATCGGCTCGCATCGGGCTCGCCGCAAGAAGGAAATGGTCAAGAG
>NZ_RZPL01000049.1:0-14880 GCF_004022805.1 Mesorhizobium sp. M7A.F.Ca.CA.002.04.1.1
TCCTTCGGCCGGTCGGCCAGCCTGTTGGCCAGCGCGCGTCCGTCGAAGGTGACGGTACCCTGTTCGGGTGGCAAAAGTCCCGTGATGGCGCGCGCCAGCGTCGACTTGCCGGAGCCGGACTCGCCGACCACGGCCAGCGTCTGGCCCGGATAGATGTCGACGGATACGTCCTTCAGCACCTTGATATGGCTGCGGCCATAGGCGGCGGTGACGTTCTTCACCGACAGGAACGGCGACGTGCCGGGCTTCTGCTCCTGGTGTTCGATCTCATGCACCGAGACCAGCGCGTTGGTGTATTCCTGGCGCGGCTCCTTGATGATCTGCCTTGTGCCGCCCCATTCGACCAGCCTTCCATGGCGCAGCACCATGATCTCGTCGGAGACCTGGGCGACGACGGCAAGGTCGTGCGTGATGTAGAGCGCAGCGACATGGGTGTCGCGGATGGCGTCCTTGATCGCCGCCAGCACGTCGATCTGCGTCGTCACGTCGAGCGCCGTGGTCGGCTCGTCGAAGACGATCAGGTCCGGCTCGGAGCACAGGGCCATCGCCGTCATCACACGCTGCAACTGGCCGCCCGAAACCTGGTGCGGAAAACGCTCGCCGATGGTTTCAGGGTTCGGCAGGCTGAGCTTCTTGAACAGCGCAACCGCGCGCTTCTCGGCCTCGGCGCGTGTCGCGGTGCCGTGCAGCAGGGTGGCTTCCACCACCTGGTCCATCAGTCTGTGCGCCGGGTTGAAGGCCGCTGCCGCCGACTGCGCGACATAGCAGACCTCGCGGCCGCGTAATTTGCGGAAGCCGTCCTTGCCGCCCTTGAGGATGTCGCGGCCGTTCAGGATCACCTCGCCGCCTGTGATGCGCACGCCGCCGCGGCCGTAGCCCATAGACGACAGGCCGATAGTCGACTTGCCGGCGCCGGATTCGCCGATCAGGCCGAGCACCTTGCCCTTCTCGAGCGTCAGTGAGACATCGTGCACCAGCACGATGTCCTTCGGCGGTTCGCCGGGCGGGAAGACGGTAGCCTCGATGCGCAGATTGCGGATGTCGAGCAGCAGGCCTGACTTCGGTTGCCCGAGCTTCGCTTTGGTGTCGGCCATCACCCGCGTCCTCCCTTGAGGCTTGTCGTCCGGTTGAGCACCCAGTCGGCAACCAGGTTGACGGAAATCGCCAGCAGCGCGATCGCCCCCGCTGGGATGAGTGCGGCCGCGATGCCGAACACGATGCCGTCTTTGTTTTCCTTGACCATGCCGCCCCAGTCGGCGTCCGGTGGCTGCACGCCAAGGCCGAGGAACGACAGCGTCGACAGGAACAGCACCGCGTAGATGAAGCGCAGACCGAGTTCGGAAACCAGCGGCGACAATGCGTTGGGGAGGATCTCGCGGAAGATGATCCAGCCGCTGCCTTCACCGCGCAGTTTCGCCGCTTCGACATAGTCCATGACGTTGATGTCGACGGCGACCGCGCGCGACAGGCGATAGACGCGGGTCGAATCCAGAATGCCCATCACCAGGATCAGCGTCACCAGATTGGTCGGCAGCACCGACAGCACGACGAGACCCATGATCAGTGTCGGGATCGACATCAAGAGATCGACGAGGCGCGACAGCAGCGTGTCGAACCAGCCGCCGAAGACGGCCGCCGAGAAGCCGAGAATGGCGCCGAGCGAGAACGACAGCGCGGTGGCCAGCACCGCGATGAACAAAGTGATGCGGGCGCCGTAGATCATGCGCGAAAGCAGGTCTCGGCCGAGATTGTCGGTGCCCAGCAAATGGGCAGCCGACATCGGTTCCCAGACGTCGCCGACGATTTCGCCATTGCCGTGCGGCGCGATCCAGGGGGCGAAGACCGCCGCAAGCACGAACAATGCCGTCAGCACGATGCCGATCAGCGCGGGGATGGGGATGCGTTTGATATCGAGCATATCCGCCCCCTATTTCGGATGTCTGAGACGCGGATTGGCGACGATCGCCGCTATGTCCGCAATGATGTTCAGGCTGATATAGACGGCGGCGAAGATCAGGCCGACCGCCTGCACCACCGGCACGTCTCGCTTGGTGACGTGGTCGACCAGATACTGTCCCATGCCCGGATAGACGAAGATCACCTCGACCACGACGACGCCGACGATCAAGTAGGCGAGGTTGAGCATGACGACATTGATGATCGGCGCGATGGCATTGGGGAAGGCGTGCTTGCGGATGACGTTGAAGGCCGACAGGCCCTTCAGTTCCGCCGTCTCGACATAGGCCGACTGCATGACATTGAGGATCGCCGCGCGTGTCATGCGCATCATGTGGGCGAGCACGACCAGCGTCAGCGCCGTCGCCGGCAAGGCGATCGCCTGCATCCGTTCGCCAAAAGGCATGCCGTCATAGACGGTCGAAATGCCGGGGAATATCTGCCATTTCACGGCGAAGAAATAGACCAGCACATAGCCGATGAAGAATTCGGGAAACGAGGTCGAGGCCAGCGCCAGCCCGGAGATCAGCTTGTCGACCCAGCCATTGCGGTAGCGCACCGCGATCAGGCCGAGGATGATCGCCAGCGGCACGGCGACGATCGCCGCCCAGAAGGCGAGGAACAGCGTGTTCCACAGCCGTCCCTTGATCGACGTGGCGATGTCCTGCCCGCTCGACATGGCCGTGCCGAGATCGCCGGTCAGCACGCCGCCCAGCCAATGAAAATACCTGAGATAGGCTGGCTGGTTGAGTCCGAGCTGCTCGCGCAGATTGGCAAGCGACTCCGGCGTCGCCGACTGTCCGAGAATGGCTTGCGCGACGTCGCCGGGCAGGATCTGGGTGCCGGCGAAGATCAGGACCGAAACGGCCAACAAGAGCAGAATGCCCAGCGCAACGCGCTGGGCCACCAGTTTCAAGATGGGTGAGGACATATCCGCAAGGCCAAGCTCAGGCTTCGAGCCAGCACTTCGCCAGCGCGTAGCCGTTCATCAGCTCCTGATGCGGATCGTCGACCCAGCCGCCGACCTTGGCGCCGGTAGCGTCGATGAACTGGTTGAACATCGGCAGGATCAGGCCGCCCTCGTCTCGTACCAGGACAGCCATGTCATGATACATCTGCTTGCGCTTGGTCTCGTCGAGCTCGGCGCGCGCCGCCAGCACCATCTTGTCGAAGTCAGGACGCTTGAAACGCGTGTCGTTCCAGTCGGCGGTCGACAGATAAGCGGTGGAGTACATCTGGTCCTGGGTCGAGCGGCCGCCCCAGTAGGACGCGCAGAAGGGCTGCTTGTTCCAGACCTCGTTCCAATAGCCGTCGCCGGGCTCACGCTTCAGCTCGATCTGAATGCCGGCCTTGGCCGCGCTCTGCTGGAACAACTGCGATGCATCGACGGCGCCCGGGAAAGCGACGTCCGAGGTCCGCAGCAGGACGGCGCCGTCGTGGCCGGACTTCTTGAAGTGGAACTTGGCCTTGTCGGGATCGTACTTGCGCTGCTCGATCTCGGTAAACAGCGGATAGGACGCATTGATCGGGAAGTCGTTGCCGAGCGAACCGTAGCCGCGCAGGATCTTGTCCAGCATTTCCTCGCGGTCGATGGCCAGCTTCAGTGCCATGCGCAAATCGGCGTTGTCGAACGGCGCCGTGTTGCAATGCATGATGAACACGTAGTGGCCAGGACCCGCGTGGTTGCGGATGGTGACGCCCGGCAGGCGCTTGATCAGGTCGACGATCTTCGGCTCGACGCGGTTGATCACGTTGACCTGGCCGCCCTGCAGGGCGGCCGTGCGCGCTGTCGCATCGTTGATGACGATGATCTCGATCTGGTCGGCATGGCCCATCTTGTCGCCCTGCCAGTAATTGGCGAAACGCTCGCCGCCATGGCGCACACCGGGCTCATTGGTCGTGACCTTGTAAGGACCGGCCGAGATGCCTGCGTCAGCCTTGTCCTTGCCGCCATTTGGTTGGACGATCAGGTGATAGTCGCTGAGCAAATAGGGCAGATCGGCATTGGCCTCCTTCAGCGTCAGCACGACTTCCTTGCCGCTGGCCTTGATGGTCTCGATACCTTTCATGTAGCCGAGCGCGCCGGATTTCGACTTCTCGTCGGAATGGCGCTCAAGTGTGGCGGCCACGTCCTCGGCGGTCACTGTCTTGCCGTTGTGGAATTCGACGCCGTCGCGGATCTTCAGCGTCCACACCTTGGCGTCGTCCGACGAGCCGATCTCCTCGGCGATGCGGTTCTCGAGCTTGCCTTCCGGCGAAAGCTCGACAATCAATTCGCCCCACATCTTGCCGAAGGCGAACGGCACCTGAGTCATGAACAGTGCCGGATCAAGGCTGTTGGTGGATTCGCCGCCGACAAGTCCGGCCTTCAGTGTGCCGCCCTTGACCGGGCCTGCCGCGCGTGCAGCGCTTGAAAGCAGCGAGGTGGCGAAGGGCGCGGAGATACCGAGCGCCGCCGCCCGGCCGAGAAAATCACGACGGCTCAGTTTGCCCGACGCGACACGCCGGCTAAGAAATTCCAGTTCGTTCGACATTTTGAGTTCCTCACTCTGTTGGTTCGACTCTGCGGTCGTTTTTCTTGTTTCTTGTGAGGAGAATAATGACCGCAAGGGAAAGCGGTAAGCAAGACCGAATGCGACATGCCGTGGCGTAAATCGTACGTCGCAATTGGACCAATGAAATCGGCATTCAAAGAAACGCGCGCGGCACCTTCTCCTCGAAATTGCGCTCGAAGACGAGGGTTTCGTCCTCATAGGCCTCGATTCTGGCGCTGACGCTGAAGTTTTGCCCGTCCGATCGCATTTCGGCTGTCGTTTCGGTGCGTACTGACCATCCGTTTCGCGACAGGGTCTGCGTCCAGTGCGTCTTCCCCGAGGCCGACAGCGGATCGTCGGGATGGATCGTCCAGGTCTCGCGGGCGATGCTGCCATTGGCGAGGCCATGGGCGAGATCGCGCACCTCGCCGAAATCGTCAACAATGGAAAGCGTCACCATTCCGGTCTTCTCATCACGATCGACATGACGCTCTGAATTGGCGGCGCGGATCGTCTCTGTTGCCCAGGGGGTGGCACCTTCCGGCTCGGCGAACGTTACTTCGTCGCCTGTCGCCAGCGGCCGCAGCGGCAAATTGAGCGTCGCCGTCGACAAGGTGAGCTGGACCGGCTCCGGCGACGGCCAGATGGCAGGCCAATAGGCGTTCGAAACGGCAACACGCAGCCGGTGGCCGGCCGGCACACGATAGGCGCATTGATCGAGCACGACGCGCACCGAGACGGTTTCGCCCGGCACCAGCGCCTCGGGGAATTCGTGCGAATTGCGGTGCGTCAGATTGAGCACGCCATAGGAGATCAACTCCGAGGCGCCGTCGGGATGCACATCGCAAAGCCGGACCGCGATGTTGGCCTGCGGACGATCAGAGGACAGCCGCAGCTCGACCTCCGGCGCTCCGACGATGTCGATCGGCTCGCTGAGTTCCGGCTGGTCGAAACACACCGACAGCGCATCGTCGGGGCGCTGGTCGCCGGGCAGTTCGGGACCGAAGGTGAAGGGAAAATACTCGCCGCCGGCCAGGCCGCAGCTTTGCGGAGAGGCGATGATGGCGGGTTTTTCCGTTGAGGAGATCAGATCGAGCGTTTGCATCTTGATGGTTGGCGAGGGCCATTCCTGCTCCGCCACCCAACGGCCGGGACGCTCGGGGTGCCAGCGCGCCGGACGCACGCTGTCCATGACATAGGCGCGGTAGGCCGGGTCGGCCTCGACGCCGGTGTCGACACCCTTCAGCCAGCGGTCCCACCAGCGCAAGGCCTCCTGCAGGAAGCCGATGGCAGGCTTGGGCCCGGCGTAGTGCGGGTATTTGTGGATCCATGGCCCGACGATGCCCTTGACCGGGGCTTGGATGTTGGTCGCCAGATGCGAGACGGTGTTGCGGTAGCCGTCATGCCAGCCGCCGATCGACAGCACGGCGGCTTTGACGGCGGAAAAATCCTCGCAGATCGAGCCGCGCTTCCAGTAGGCATCACGGTGCTGGTGTTTCAGCCACAGCGGCGCCAGGAAGGATTGGTTCTCCAGCCGGGTCAGCCACAGATCGCGCCACCGGTTGTCGCCGGCCAAAAGCGGATCCGGCGGCCGCGACGAGTAGGACAGCATGGTCGAGGCCCAGCCGAAATTCTCGATCAGCAGGCAGCCGCCCTTGTAGTGGATGTCGTCGGCATAGCGGTCGACGGTCGAGCACAGGCTGATCACCGCTTTCAGCGCCGGCGGCCGCTTGGCCGCCACCTGCAGGCAGTTGAAGCCGCCCCAGGAAATGCCCATCATGCCGACATTGCCGTTGCACCAGGGCTGGCTTGCCGCCCAGGCGATGACGTCGCAGGCGTCCTGCAATTCCTGCTCGGAATATTCGTCGTCCATCAGCCCTTCGGAATCGCCATTGCCGCGCATGTCGACGCGGATCGAGGCATAGCCGTGGCCGGCGAAATAAGGATGCGTCAGCTGATCGCGAAAGATGGTGCCGTCGCGCTTGCGGTAGGGCAGATGCTCTAGGATGACAGGCACCGGATCGTCGCCCGCATCCTCCGGCATCCACACCCGCGCCGACAGGCGGCAGCCATCCGGCATGACGATGCCCATGTCCGGGAATTCGACGATTTTGCGGGCAAATTCGGTGACGGTTTTCATGGCATGCTCCAGGATCGCCAGATGATGGAGCCTGCCGTGCCGCGTCGTGGGCCAGCCAACGAATTCGGCTGGTCAATCCGCGTCAGTTCAGCGGGATATCGTTATCGTCCTTGTTCGCCTGATAGATGTTGGACAATTCATCGTAGCGCGCCGAAATCGCGCCGATACGGGTCTCCAGCCGTCGCCGCTCTGCCTCGGGCAACGCTCGCACCAGCCTGCGGATAGAAAAGCTCTTCCAGTAGGCATTCTCGGCATTGTAGCCGCCGGGATCGAGGGTGAAGACCTCTTTCAGGATCTTCAGGTCGTGCGGGATGGCGAAGCTGTCGCGCGAATCCTCGTGGCTGAACAGATAGTAGAAATTATCGAAGCCGGTCCAGGTGATCGCCGACAGGCACAGCGAGCAGGGTTCGTGCGTGGCGATGAAGATGGCGTCTTTCGTATCGACGCGCTCAGCCCTGGGCATTTCGTAGAAACGCTTCAGGCAGTGGACCTCGCCATGCCAGAGCGGGTTTTCCATCTCGTTGTTGGTTTCAGCCAGCACCAGCGAACGGTCGTCCTTGCGCAGGATCGCCGCGCCGAACAGCTTGTTGCCATAGGTAACGCCGTCGGCCGTCTTCGGCACGATGTCGTGCTCGATCACATCGAGCAGGCGGTCGATCAGTGAAATATCGGTCACAGGAGGCTCTCGTTGGGCAAGTGGATCTCGTAGGCGTGCGAGAAATGGAACTCTTCGAGATTGGAGCCATCGCCGCCACGGTCGACGATCAGGAAGTCCTGAGCCTCGCCGAGCGGCGTCAGCACGCCATGCCAGAGATTGCGCCGGTAATTGATGCCTTGTCCGGGTGCGGTGATGAAGGCATGCGGCTCGCCCGGCCCCTGCTCCCCGTCATGGCAGACGACGACCAGGAAGGGGCGCGGCGAGAGCGGGATGAAGGCCTGGCTGCCGAAGGGATGGCGCTCGACCATGCTCAATTTCAGGGGCAATTCGTAGGGCGTGCCGCGCACCATCGAGATCAGCACGCGGGCGTTCGGACCGGTTGCTTCGGCGGTAGCCAGATCATGATAGCGCTCGGCCCTGCCGCCATTGATCGGGTAGTGGTTGTCGCCGCCCATGTCGATGACATCGCCGAAGGGGGCAAAGCCCTCGCGGGTCAGCGGCCGCGCGACGATACGGGTCACAGCGCGCGCCTTGCGATGCCGGCGCCGCCGAGCTTGGCGTGCCGGTTGACGTCCTTGTAGAGCAGATAGCGGAATTTACCCGGGCCACCGGCATAGCAGGCCTGCGGGCAGAAGGCGCGCAGCCACATATAGTCGCCGGCCTCGACCTCGACCCAGTCCTGGTTGAGGCGGTAGACGGCCTTACCCTCCAGCACATAGAGACCGTGCTCCATGACATGGGTCTCGGCGAAGGGAATGACCGCGCCGGGTTCCAGCGTGACAATGGTCATGTGCATGTCGTGGCGCAAATCTGCCGGATCGACGAACCGCGTCGTCGCCCAGCGGCCTTCGGTGCCGGGCATCGGCGTTGGCGCGATCTCCTGCTCATTGGTGAAGAAGGCTTCCGGCACATCGAGACCGTCGACCACCTCGTAAGCCTTGCGAATCCAGTGGAAGCGCACGGCGGCCCTGCTTTCGTTGCGAACCGTCCAGCCGCTGGCCGGCGGCAGGAAGGCAAAGCCGCCGGGCCGCAACACATGCGTCTTGCCGGCAAGCAGAACCGTCAGTTCGCCTTCGACCACGAACAGAGCGCCTTCGGCGCCGGCATCGGGTTCCGGCCGATCGCTGCCGCCGCCGGGCGCGACCTCGACAATGTATTGCGAGAACGTCTCGGCAAAACCCGATAGCGGTCGCGACAAGATCCAGACGCGGGTTTCGTCCCAGAACGGCAACGCACTGGTGACGATGTCCTGCATCACACCCCGGGGAATGACGGCATAGGCCTCAGTGAAGACGGCGCGGCCGGTCAGAAGCTCGTTCTGGCCGGAATGACCGCCATGTGGCGCGTAATAGGTTCGCTCGGGCATCCTGATCGTATCCATGGTTTCAAACCTATTGCGGAAGCATGTCCTTGAGGCGGAGCAGCGCGATGCGCTCGACCTGTTTGCAGGCGGTCTCGAATTCGACGCCGCGGCTGTTGCCGATGCGCGCCTCGAACTCCGCCAGGATTTCCCCCTTCGTCTTTCCCTTCACCGCGATGATGAAAGGGAAGCCGAAGGTGGTGACGTAGGCGGCGTTGAGCTTGGAAAACAGTTCGCGCTCCTTGTCGGTCAGCGCGTCGAGGCCGGCCGAGGCCTGTTCCCTGGTCGATTCCGCCGTCAGCCGTTTGGCCTTGGCCAGTTTGCCGGCAAGGTCGGGATGGGCGTTGAGCACCGAAAGCCGCTCGGTTTCGCTGGCGGAGCGGAAGATACGGCAAAGCGCATTGTGCAGGCCGCCCGAAGTGTCATGCGCCGGGCCTAGTTCCAGTTCGTAGGCGCGTTCGGCGATCCAGGGCGAATGCTCGAACACGCCGCCGAAAGTGTGGACGAAGGTCTCGAATTCCATCTTCGATGGGCGGAGTGCCGCCGGTTGATAAGGATTGACCTCTTGCCAGTGCTTGGCGATGTCGATGCGCCTCGCCAGCCAGACCTTGTCGTGCGACTTCACATAGTCGACGAAGCGCTTCAGCGCCGCCACCCGGCCCGGCCGCCCGACGAGGCGGCAGTGCAGGCCGATGTTCATCATGCGTGGCCGGCCGGCCTTGCCCTCGGCATAGAGCGTATCGAAGCTGTCCTTCAAATAGGCAAAGAACTGGTCGCCCGAGTTGAAACCTTGCGGCGTGGCGAACCGCATGTCGTTGGCGTCGAGCGTATAGGGGATGATGAGCTGCGCGCCGCCCTCATGCTCGAACCAGTACGGCAGCTCGTCGTCATAGGTGTCCGACACATAGTCGAAGCCGCCTTCTTCCGCCACAATCCGCACCGTGTTGATCGATGTGCGACCCGTATACCAGCCGGTCGGGCGCGCGCCGGTCACTTCGTAGTGCAGCTTGATCGCCGCCTCGAGGTCGCGGCGCTCATCCTCGGCGCTGTGGTCGCGGTAGTCGATCCATCTTAAGCCGTGCGAAGCGATCTCCCAGCCGGCGTCCTGCATGGCCGCTACCTGATCCGGCGAACGGGCGAGCGCTGTGGCGACGCCGTAGCAGGTGATCGGCACTTGCGACTCGGTGAACAGCCGGAGCAGCCGCCAGAAGCCGGCGCGGGCGCCGTATTCGTAGATGGATTCCATGTTCCAGTGGCGTTGACCCACCCAGGGTGCCGCGCCGACGATTTCCGACAGGAAGGCTTCGGACGCCTTGTCGCCATGCAACACGCAGTTTTCGCCGCCTTCCTCGTAATTGACGACGAACTGCACGGCGACATGTGCACCGCCAGGCCATTTCGGGTCCGGCGGATTGGCTCCGTAGCCACGCATGTCTCTGCTGTAACGCATCGTCCCTCCCGCCGGGCACGGCCCGAAGTATGATCAGAATATCGAAAGGGTGCTTCTCGCATTCCCCCGAAAATTTTTGAAAGTGTTTTTGTCGCACTCCGCTCGACCGGGACTTATGCATCGCCTTTAATTGGCGCACAATTCACTGTTGATACTTGACCGTACCGGGCCAATTCGCTCGTACCGGAAATGGGAGGCGGCCAATGGCAGAAACGTCGAAAGCCGACGGCGGGCGTCTGACGACCCATGTCCTCGACACGGCGACCGGCAAGCCGGCGGCGGGACTGTCGATCGCGCTCTATCACCTCGAGGGCAAGGCGCGGACACATCTGAAGACCGTTCTCACCAATGCCGACGGCCGTTGCGACAAGCCGCTGCTCGCCGGCGCGGAATTCCGCACCGGCGAATACGAACTGGTCTTCGCCGCCGGCGACTATTTGCGCCAGCAGGGGTTGAGCCTGCCGAAACCGGCCTTTCTCGATGTGATACCGATCCGCTTCGGCATGGCCGAGCCTGTGCATTATCATGTGCCACTGCTGGTCTCGCCCTACGGTTACTCGACCTACAGGGGGAGCTGAGGCATGACCAAAATTAGCATCCGCAACGAAATCCGCTTCATTCTCAATGGCAGGGATGTGGCGCTTTCGTCGGTGGCACCCGACGCGACCTTGCTCGACTGGCTGCGGCTCGACCGTTCGCTGCGCGGCACCAAGGAAGGGTGTGCCGAGGGAGACTGCGGTGCCTGCACCGTGCTGGTCGGCAAGCTGTCGGAGGGCGGCTTGGTCTATGAAAGCGTCAATGCCTGCATCCGCTTCCTCGGCTCGCTCGACGGCACACACGTCGTAACGGTCGAGCATCTGCGTGGCGGGCCAGGCCAGTTGCATCCGGTGCAGCAGGCGATGGTCGATTTCCACGGCTCGCAATGCGGCTTCTGCACGCCCGGCTTCGTCATGTCGCTCTATGGCTTGTGGATGAAGTCGCCTGATCCCTCGAACGCGGATGTCGAAAAAGCTTTGCAAGGCAATCTCTGCCGCTGCACCGGCTATGAGGCGATCATGCGCGCCGCGCATGCCATCTCCAGCTACGGCAAGGCGGCAAAGGACCCGCTGGCCACGGAACGCAAGGCGATCACCGCGAGGCTCGAGGCCATGCGTGACGGCGCCCGGGTCGAGATCGGAACCGGCAAGGCGCGGCTGGTCGTGCCGGCCGATGTCGACGATTTCGCCGCCGTGCTGGACAAGGAACCCGGCGCTACCATCGTGGCCGGCTCGACCGATGTCGGCCTGTGGGTGACCAAGCACATGCGCGATATTTCACCGGCCATTTTCATCGGCGATCTCGACGGGCTTTGCACCATCTCGGAAGACAAGGGCGTCATTTCGATCGGCGCCGGCGTCACCTACACTGACGCCTTCGCGACATTGGCGAAGCGCATCCCGGCGTTGGGGCCATTGTTCGATCGCATCGGCGGCGAACAGGTGCGCAACATGGGCACCATCGGCGGCAACATCGCCAACGGCTCGCCGATCGGAGATACGCCACCGCCATTGATCGCGCTTGGCGCAAGTCTCACCTTGCGCAAGGGCAAGAAGCAGCGGACGATCCCGTTGGAAACCTTCTTCATCGCCTACGGCAAACAGGATCGGCAGCCGGGTGAATTCGTCGAGGCCGTGCATGTGTCGGTGCCGGCCAAGGAAACGAAGTTTGCCGTCTACAAGATCACCAAGCGTCGCGACGAGGACATTACCGCGGCCCTTGGCGCGTTTTTCCTGAATCTGGCCAAGGACGGCACGGTGGCGGAGGTGCGCATCGCCTATGGCGGCATGGCGGCGACGCCGAAGCGGGCGTCTTCCGTCGAAAAAGCGCTGTTCGGCAAGCCATGGACCGAACAGACGGTTGAAGCGGCGATGGCCGAATATGCCAGGGATTTCACCCCGCTGACCGACATGCGGGCCTCGGCCGAATATCGCGCCCTGGCAGCGAAAAACCTGCTGCTGCGCTTTTTTGCCGAGAGCAGCGGCACCAGAGAGCCGGTCCAGGTTTCAAGGCACGAGGCGGCATGATGAACAAGCACGCTGCCCCCAACCTCAAGGCTGAAAAGATCGCTGGCGGCGTCGCCACCGATCAGCGCCACGATTCCGCGCACAAACATGTCAGCGGTACCGCCGTCTACATCGACGACATGCCGGAACCATCAGGCACGCTGCATGGCTGCCTAGGGCTTTCCGGTGCCACGCATGCCACCATCACCAGCATGGATCTCTCGGCGGTGCGTACAGCGCCCGGCGTTGTCGACGTGCTGACGGCCAGTGACGTGCCGGGCGAAAACGACATTTCGCCGACCGGCCGCCACGACGAGCCGGTGCTTGCCGACGGCAAGGTGCAATTCTACGGCCAGCCTATCTTCTGCGTTATTGCGCAAACTCGCGAGCAGGCGCGCCGCGCCACAAGATTGGCAAAGGTCGAATACAAGGAATTGCCTTTCGTCACCGACATCGGCGCGCTCGATCCGAAGAAGGACAAGCTCGTCACGCCGCCTCTCACTCTGAAGCGCGGCGATGCCGCTACGGCGATCCGTCAGGCGCCGCGCCGGCTAAAGGGAAGAATGCGCATCGGCGGCCAGGAACACTTCTACCTCGAAGGCCATATCGCCATGGCCGTTCCTGGCGAGGATCAGGACGTCACCATCTATTCCTCGACCCAGCATCCAAGCGAAGTCCAGCACATGGTCAGCCATGCGCTCGGCGTGCCGAGCAATGCCGTCACGGTGGAAATCCGCCGCATGGGAGGCGGCTTCGGCGGCAAGGAAACGCAGGGAAATCAGTTTGCCGCATTGGCCGCGATCGCCGCGAAGAAGCACCACCGCGCCGTGAAGATCCGGCCCGACCGCGACGACGACATGATCGCCACCGGAAAGCGTCATGATTTCCTCGTCGATTACGAGGTCGGCTTCGATGACGAGGGCAACATCCTCGGCGTCGATTTCATGTTCGCGGCGCGCTGCGGTTTTTCGTCGGACCTTTCCGGCCCGGTAACCGATCGCGCGCTGTTCCATTGCGACAACACTTATTTCTGGCCGGCTGTGCATGCGCAGTCGGCGCCGCTCTACACCAACACCGTGTCGAACACCGCCTTTCGTGGTTTCGGCGGCCCGCAAGGCATGGTCGGCGCCGAGCGCGTCATCGACGAGGTGGCCTTTGCCGTCGGCAAGGATCCGCTCGAAATCCGCAAGAAGAATTTCTACGGCACCAGTAGCGAGGGGGGCCGCAACATCACGCCCTACCACCAGACGGTCGAGGATAACATCATCCAGCGCATCGTCGCCGAGCTTGAGCAAAGCGCGAGCTATGCGCGGCGGCGGCGTGAAATATCGGCCTTCAATGCCAACAGCCGTTTCATCAAGCGGGGCCTGGCTCTGACGCCGGTCAAGTTCGGCATCTCGTTCACCGCCACGCATTACAATCAGGCCGGCGCGCTGGTGCATGTCTACACCGACGGTTCGGTGCACCTGAACCATGGCGGAACCGAGATGGGGCAGGGCCTCTACGTCAAGGTGGCGCAGGTGGTGGCGGAAGAGTTCCAGATCGATCTCGACCAGGTGAAGATCACCGCGACAACGACTGGCAAGGTGCCGAACACTTCGGCTACGGCAGCGTCGTCCGGCTCCGACCTCAACGGCATGGCGGCGCAGAATGGCGCGCGCCAGATCAAGGATCGGCTGACCGATTTCGCCGCCGAAAAATATCAGGTGCCGCGTGATCAGGTGCTGTTCCTGCCCAACCGGGTGCGTATCGGCAACCAGGAAATCGCCTTCGCCGACCTCGTCAAGCAGGCCTATATGGCCCGCATCCAGCTGTCGGCGGCTGGTTTCTACAAGACGCCGAAAATCCACTGGAACCGCGACAAGGGCGAGGGCCGCCCCTTCTATTATTTCGCCTATGGCGCCTCGTGCTCGGAAGTCTCGGTCGACACGCTGACCGGCGAATACATGGTCGAGCGTACCGATATTCTCCATGACTGTGGCCGCTCGCTGAACCGGGCGATCGATATCGGCCAGATCGAAGGCGGCTTCATCCAGGGCATGGGCTGGCTGACGACGGAAGAACTGTGGTGGGACGCCAAGGGCCGGCTGCGCACGCATGCACCGTCGACCTACAAGATCCCGCTCGCCTCCGACCGGCCGAAGATCTTCAATGTCACCTTGGCCGACTGGCCGGAAGCCGGCGAGCCAACCATCCACCGCTCCAAGGCGGTCGGCGAGCCGCCGTTCCCGCTCGGCATGTCGGTGCTGCATGCGCTATCGGACGCGGTGGCCAGTGTCGCCGACAACAGGATCTGCCCGCGCCTCGATGCTCCGGCGACCCCGGAGCGGGTTCTGATGGCGATCGAGCGGCTGAAGAAAGAGGCCGGCGCCTGAATCCGGCCCCAGGGTCGGCAATGCGTGCAATCCGGGCCGAAAAAACCTATATTTCCCATTCGGGAACGTGAACCATGAACTCGAAAGTGCAAAGCCTGAAAGCCTTTCTCGCCAGCGCCGGTCGGGTTGCCGTGGTCGAAGTGGCCGGAACAAAAGGCTCGACGCCACGCGAGAAGGGCGCCTTCATGCTCGTCTCGCCGACGGCGATCTTTGGCACCATCGGCGGCGGTCAGCTCGAATATATGGCGATCGACAAGGCCAGGCAGATGTTGGGCAAAGAAGCCCGCATCGAGGTTGACGAAGTCTGCGCCACCCTAGACGTCCCGCTGGGTCCCGAGATCGGCCAATGCTGCGGCGGGCGCGTC
>NZ_RZPL01000004.1:0-28985 GCF_004022805.1 Mesorhizobium sp. M7A.F.Ca.CA.002.04.1.1
GCTGACGAACTGAGCCAGCGTGATTGGAATAGCGAGGGGCGAACCCAGGATCGCCCCTCGCCGCCATTTTCCGTGGGCCGCCCACGATGCTGAACGACAGGCCGCCATGCTGAACACCAAGCCGAACTGGCCGATCCTTACCGTGATGGTCGGCATCAGCCTGACCGCCTGCAAGATCCTGCCGACGAAATCGGACGACGGCAACAACGCTGCCACCTTCAATCCAGACAAGATGGTCGAAGAGATATGGGCGGCAAAGGTCGTGCCCTATCTCCAGCAGAAAGCCGGACCGTTTGCGCAGGTTCACACACTGGCGACAACCGACCCAGCGGCTGCCGGCGCCAAATACGGCAATCCGAACAAGCAGGCGAATTCGCCTTGGACTTTCGCGGTTCGGCTGGAAGGCAAGATTATCGCGGCCAACACACAGTCGCGTGCGGCAACGGTCGACGTCGATGTCGACGGCGACGGCAAAGCCGATGCACGGGTGCAGATCGGACCGGCGGTGCGCGGTACCGCGCTGCGCGACAGCCTGGACTTCATCCAGTTCAACGACTTCACCAACCAGATCGACTTCGCCCAGTTCGGCAAGGCTTTCAACGCTTATGCCGACAAGACGGTGCTTTCCAAGCTGCCGCGCGAGGCGCTGGAAGGCCGCAGTGCCAAGGTGCTCGGCGCCTATACGCTGGGGAGCGGCCAGGACCTGCCGCTGGTGACGCCGGCGGAGGCAGAGATCGGGCCGAAGCCATGAGCGCGATCGCGGAGCGCGAAATCATTCTGAAGCTCGAGGACGTCTCCAAGGTCTATTCCGGCACCGTTGCGGTCAAGCGCGCCAATTTCGAGGTGCGCAAGGGCGCGGTCAACGTGCTGGTCGGCGAGAACGGCGCCGGCAAGTCGACGCTGATGAAGATCATCGCCGGTGTCGAACGGCCGACCGCCGGCCGCATCCTGCTGGAAGGCGAAGAGGTTTCCTTCTCGTCATCCGGTGACGCGGTGAACCGTGGCATCGGCATGGTGTTCCAGGAGCTGAACCTGTTCGGCAATATGAGCGTCGCCGAGAATATTTTCGCCACCCGAGAAATCACCAACCGCTTCGGCAAAATCGACCACGCGCAACAGGAAAACCGCGCTGCGGAATTTCTGGAACGCCTACAGGCCGGCATCCGGCCCGACATGCTGGTCGAGGATCTGCGCATCGGCCAGCAGCAGCTGGTCGAGATCGCCAAGGCGGTTTCGCTCGATGCACGCATCCTGATCATGGACGAGCCGACCTCGGCGCTGAGTGCTGCGGAAGTCGAGATCCTGTTCAAGGTGATCGCCGACCTCAAGGCGCGCGGCGTGGCGATCGTCTACATTTCGCACCGGCTCGAAGAGCTGATCCGCATCGGCGACTACATCACCGTGCTGCGTGACGGCCGCATCACCGGCCAGGAAGAGATGAAGAACGTCGACACGCAGTGGATCGTTCGCCAGATGATCGGCTCCGACGCCAAGGACTTCGCCAAGGCCGACGGCCATCTTCCGGGCGAAGAGATTTTTCGTGCCGAGGAGATCTGCCTGCCTCGTGCCACCGGCGGACTTGCCGTCGACCATGTGTCGTTGTCGCTGCGTGCCGGCGAGATCCTCGGCATATACGGCTTGATGGGCGCCGGGCGCAGCGAACTGTTCGACTGCATCATGGGCCGCCACGGCCATTCGACCGGCGACATCTTCATTGGCGGTAGAAAGGTCAAGGAGCGCGATACGACGCGGCGCATCCGGCGCGGGCTGGCGCTGATCCCCGAGGATCGCCAGCGCGAAGGGCTTGTCTCGATCCTTTCGGTCGCCAGCAATTTGACGCTGGCCAGCCTGTCGCGCTTTGCCCGCCTGTTCCACATCCGTGGCGCTGACGAAAGGCAGGCGGTGACGCAGGTGGTGCGGGAGTTGGCGATCAGGGTCGCCGACCCGGCGCAAGAGGTGTCGTCGCTGTCGGGCGGCAACCAGCAGAAGGTGGTGATCGGCAAGGCGCTGCTCACCGGGCCCAAGGTGCTGCTGATGGACGAGCCCAGCCGAGGCATCGATGTCGGCGCCAAGGCCGACGTCTTCCGCACCATGCGCAAACTGTCGCGCGATGGATTGGGCATTCTCTTCGCCACCTCGGATCTCGATGAGGTGATGGCGCTGTCAGACCGCATTGCGGTGATGAGCAACGGAAAACTGACGGGCATGTTCGATCGCTCCGAGGCGACGGAGGCAGCCCTTGTCTCCGCCTCGGCACTTGGCCACGGGCCGACCCCGCACACGGAGAAAACCGCCCATGACTGACATCCCGGCCAAGGCGGCTGTCCCCTCCGTCTCGAGCGGCTCGCTGCTGCTGACGCTGATGAAGGCGAGAACCTTCATCGCGCTCATCGCCGTCTTGATCTTCTTTTCGATCGCGGCGCCTAATTTCCTGTCGACCGCCAATCTGATCCTGATGTCGAAGCACGTGGCGCTGAATGCGTTCCTGGCGATGGGCATGACCTTCGTCATTATCACCGGCGGCATCGACCTTTCGGTCGGTTCGATCGTCGGCCTGTGCGGTATGGTGGCCGGGTATCTCGTGCTCAACGGCATCGACCTGCAGATCGGCTACACCATCTATTTCAACGTCTTTGAGATCGCGCTGATCACGCTTGCCGTCGGCATATTGATCGGCGCCGTCAACGGCTTGCTGATCACCAGGCTAAACGTCGCGCCGTTCATCGCCACGCTCGGCGTGCTCTATGTCGCGCGCGGCCTGGCGCTGCTGTCGTCGGATGGCCGCACCTTTCCCAACCTCGTCGGCAAGCCGGAGCTTGGCACCACCGGCTTCGGCTTCCTCGGGGCCGGTCGGCTGCTTGGCCTGCCGGTGGCGATCTGGATCCTCATCGTCGTTGCACTGGGAGCCGCCTATCTCGCCAAGTACACGCCACTCGGTCGCCATATCTTCGCCGTCGGCGGCAATGAACGGGCGTCGCGGATTTCGGGCGTCCGGGTCAACATGGTCAAGATGTTCGTCTATATGTTCTCCGGTTTCTGCGCGGCGATCGTCGGCCTGATCATCTCGTCCGAGCTGATGGCCTCGCATCCGGCGACGGGCGAAAGCTTCGAGCTCAACGCCATTGCGGCGGCAGTGCTCGGCGGCACCTCGATGTCGGGCGGCCGCGGCACGATCGGCGGCACCATCGTCGGCGCCTTCGTCATCGGCATTCTTTCGGACGGGTTGGTGATGATGGGCGTGAGTTCGTTCTGGCAGATGGTGATCAAGGGCCTCGTCATCATCGTCGCCGTCGTCGTCGACCAGGCACAGCGCCGGCTTCAGCAACGTGTCACCTTGATGCAGATGGCAAAGGCAGGCTGAGCATGGCGGAACTGCGGGGAGCGCTGATCGGCTGCGGCTTCTTTGCCGTCAACCAGATGCATGCCTGGCGCGACATAGCGGGCGCCTCGATCATCGCCATCTGCGACCGTGACCCGGAACGGTTGCGGATCGTCGGTGACCAGTTCGGCATTGCGAAGCGCTATACCGATGCGGCGGAACTATTTGCCGGCGAAAGCCTGGACTTCGTCGATATCGCCACCACCGCGCCCAGCCATCGTCCGCTTGTCGAAATGGCGGCCGCCCACCGCGTTCCGGTGATCTGCCAAAAGCCGTTCGCGCCGACGCTTGCCGACGCAAAGGCGATGGTCAAGGCATGCGCGGAAGCCGGCGTTCCGCTGATGGTGCATGAGAATTTTCGCTGGCAGTCACCTATCCAGGCGGTGCGGACCGTGCTCGATAGCGGCGAGATCGGCACGCCCTTCTTCGGGCGTATCTCCTTCCGCTCGGCCTATGACGTGTTTTCCGGTCAGCCCTATCTGGCGACGGGAAAGCGCTTCATCATCGAGGACCTCGGTATCCATATCCTCGATATCGCCCGTTTCCTGCTCGGCGACGTCTCGACCATCACGACACGAATCGCCCGCATCAATCCCGCCATTGCGGGCGAGGATGTGGCGACCATGCTGATGGACCACAAGAGCGGCGCAACCTCCGTGGTCGACTGCAGCTACGCGACCAAGCTCGCCACCGAGCCGTTTCCCGAAACGCTGATCGAGATCGATGGCAGCGACGGCACGATCCGGCTGGCGCAGGGATACCGGCTGACCGTCACCGGCAAGAGCGGCACGGCCGTCACCGACGTCTCGCCGCCGCTGCTGGCCTGGGCGTCGCGGCCCTGGCACAACATCCAGGAAAGCGTCGTAGCCATCCAGCAGCACTGGGTCGACTGCCTGGCAAAGGGGACCGAGCCGGCGACCTCGGGCGCCGACAATCTTAGGACATTCGCGCTGGTCGAGGCCGCCTATGCTGGGGCCGCGAGCCGGCAACCGGTGCAACTCGACGCCTTGCCGAAATGACCGCCGGCACTTTCCTGCTCTACGGCACGCGCGTGGTCGAGGCCGAGCCGGTCAGGCTCAGCGCAGGCTCGCTCAGCGCCGACTTCGTCAACGGCAATCTGCGCACCATCCGCCATGGCGGCACCGAAGTGCTGCGCGCCATCGCCTATATCGTGCGTGACCGCGACTGGGGCACCTATGAGCCAAATTTGACGGACCTGGTGATCGAGCAGGGTGCCGACGCTTTTTCGGTCAGCTATTCGGCAAGCTGCCTGGCCCCCGATGGAAACCGGCTCGGCTTCCGCGCCACCATCAAAGGCTCTGCCGACGGCCGTCTGGTCTTCGACGTCAGCGCCCTTCCCGAAAACGATTTCGAAACCAACCGCTGCGGCTTCTGTATCCTGCACCCGATCGCCGACCTCGCCGGTAGCCCGGTCATGGTCGAGCACACAGACGGCAGCGTGGTGGCGACGAAACTTCCCCAGCTGATCGACCCCTGGCAGCCTTTCAAGGATATCCGCGCCATCTCCCATCAGGTTCGGCCTGGTGTCATCGCTGAGTGCCGGATGGAAGGCGATACTTTCGAAATGGAGGACCAGCGCAACTGGTCGGACGCCTCCTACAAGACCTATGTGCGGCCGCTGGTGCTGCCGTGGCCGTATGTGCTGCCTGCCGGCCAGCCCCTGAGCCAGACGATCAGCCTGCGCATCGCAGGTGAAGGCAAAGCGCCGGCTGCCGCAGTGGCCAGCGAACCGGTCAGGGTCGAACTCGGCGAGGCGGGAGCAAGGCTGCCCGATGTCGGCGTGGTCATCTATCCCGAGGATGTCGAGACGGCGCTGGCGAACCTCTCCACGCTGGCGGCACTCGGCCCACAACAGCTGCTGTTTCACCACGATCCGACGCGCGGCCACGGGCTCGATGCCTTGCGCGCTTTCGCCCGGCTCGCAACTGCCTACGCAGCCGAAACCACCCTCGAATGCGTCGTTGCCTGCGCTGGTGATCTTGACGCCGAGTTGTCCGGCGTCGCCGACCTGGTTCGCCGGGCCGGGCTAAAACTCTCGGCCATTGCCGTGTCGCCGTCGGTCGACCGGCAGTCGACACCGCCGGGCAGCGCGTGGCCGGAATGCCCGCCGCTCGACGACATTTATGCCGCAGCGCGGCGGGCATTCCCCGATATCCGCCTCGGCGGCGGCATGTTCAGCTATTTCACCGAACTCAACCGCAAGCGCGTTCCGGCAGACCAGCTCGATTTCGTCACCCATTGCACCTGCCCGATCGTGCACGCCGCCGACGATCTCAGCGTCATGCAGTCGCTGGAGGCGCTGCCTTTCATCACCCAATCGGCACGGGCTATCTTCGGGGCAAAGCCCTACCGGATCGGACCGTCGACGATTGCCATGCGCCAGAACCCTTATGGCGGAGCGACCAAACCCAATCCCGGGGGACAGCGCATTGCCATGGCCGACAGCGATCCGCGCCATGCCGGCCAGTTCGCGGCGGCTTGGACGGTCGGCTATGCCGCGCGCGTCGCAGCCGCTGGGCTGGAACAGCTCACGCTCTCCAGCTTCACCGGACCGTTCGGCGTGCTGGCGTCATCCGGAGAACCCGTCGCGGAAGGATCGCCCCGGCCGCTCTTCAGAGCCATCAAGGGGCTTTGCGAACTGGCCGGCCTTGCGCATGTGGCCGCAGGGACGAGCGATGAGACCAAGGTGCTGGCGCTGGCTGGACGCTCGGCCTCGGGCGACACTGTCGTGTGGCTGGCGAACCTGACGGCGGACGACGTGCAAGTCGACATTTCAGCTTTTGGCCGAGGCCATCTCGTGATGACGCCTTACGAGATCGTCCGGATCGACTGACGTTATTTTTCGGAGTTCATCACATAGAGCGCGCGCGAGCGTTCGAGATGCTTGATCATCGCCTTCTCGGCGCCATCGGCATCCTTCTTCTCGATGCGGCCGATGATCTCTTCGTGCTCGGTGAGCGTGAACTTTTCCTTGCCGGTCCAGATCAGCATTTCGGTGTGGTATTCCTTCAGCCAGCCGAGCATCGCCTCGCTGACGGCGACATAGATCGGGTTGCCGGAGATCGCGGCGATCTGTGTATGGAACTTCATGTCGGCGGAGATGAAGGCTTCGGAATCGCCGCGAAAGCCGCGCTGTTCGGCAACGGTGGCCCGCAGCCGCAGCACATCCTCGGCGGTGGCCTTTTCGGCGGCTTCCCTGACCATGCCACGCTCGAAGAAGATGCGCGCGGTCTTCAGGTGCTCCAGCGTGTCTTTCGATGACGACAGGATGATCTTGGCGGCGCCGTCGACCTGCTTGATGATCGACTTGGCGGTGAGTTGCAGCACCTTGGCGCGTTCGCCATGCGAGATCGCAACCAGCCCCATATTGCTCAGCGCCTGCATCGCCTCGCGGATCGCGGGGCGGCCGACCTCGAAGCGCTCCATCAGCTCGCGCTCCGAGGGCATGTCGTCGCCTGGCATCAGCTCGCCGCTGGTGATCAGGCGCTTCAGCCGCAAGAAGACCTCATCGGAAAGCTTGCGCCGGACAATCGGTTCCGAACGGTTCATCGCCGCGAATCACTCCCTTGACCCGGCCCTATCTAACACTGCCGCCACAATTCCCGGAATTGCCGTCTGTCGATCCCGCTGCCGGATATGACTTGCAATACTTATGTACTCATTATACCAGATTCGAAACACCAGTGAACCTTTTTCGAACGCCTCGGCTTGAGACAGCGGACCATGATCACCCTCACCTACCGCATCGAAACGCCTGGAAGCATCGAAGCGCTGGCGGCCAAGATCGCCAGCGATCAGTCGACCGGCACCTTCGTAGCGCTGCCCGGCGAGACCGAGGAACTGAAGGCCCGGGTGGCGGCACGTGTGCTGGCGATTCGGCCTCTGCCCGATGCCGAGCGGCCGTCGCTTCCCAATGACGGTAAGGGGCCGTTCAGGCGCGCCGATGTCGACATCGCCTTTCCGTTCGATGCCATCGGCACCGACCTTTCGGCGCTGATGACGATTGCCATCGGCGGCACCTATTCGATCAAGGGCCTTACCGGGATTCGCGTCGTCGACATGAAATTGCCGGAGGAGTATCGCGGGGCACATCCCGGCCCACAGTTCGGTGTCGCCGGCAGCCGCCGGCTGACCAATGTGACTGACCGCCCGATCATCGGCACGATCGTCAAGCCGGCGCTAGGATTGCGGCCGCACGAGACGGCGGCAATGGTGGCGGAACTGATCGCCGCCGGCGTCGACTTCATCAAGGATGACGAGAAGCTGATGAGCCCGGCCTATTCGCCCCTGTCGGAACGGGTGAAGGCAATCATGCCGCTGATCCTCGATCACGAGCAGAAGACCGGCAAGAAGGTGATGTATGCCTTCGGCATTTCGCACGCCGATCCCGACGAGATGATGCGCAACCACGATCTGGTGGCGAAGGCCGGCGGCAATTGTGCTGTTATCAACATCAATTCGATCGGCTTTGGCGGCATGGCATTCCTGAGAAAACGCTCCGGCCTGGTGCTGCATGCTCATCGCAACGGCTGGGACATCCTCACCCGTCACCCCGGCCTCGGCATGGACTTCAAGGTCTGGCAGCAATTCTGGCGACTGCTCGGCGTCGACCAGTTCCAGATCAACGGCATCGCCTCGAAATACTGGGAACCGGATGACTCTTTCGTCGAATCCTTCAAGGCGGTGACGACGCCGATCTTTTCGGCTGGGGACTGCGCATTACCGGTGGCAGGTTCCGGCCAGTGGGGCGGTCAGGCGCCCGAGACATATGCACGAACCGGCCGGACCGTGGATCTTCTCTATCTCTGCGGCGGCGGCATCGTCAGCCATCCGGACGGACCGGGCGCCGGCGTACGTGCCGTGCAGCAAGCCTGGCAATCGGCGGTCGACGGCATTCCGCTGGCCGACTTCGCCTTGAACCATCCCGAACTGGCGCGGTCGATCGAAAAATTCGGCGACGGCAAGGCAGCCTGAGACGATGCAGGACCTGCTTCTCAGCTATTATGGCGACGACCTGACCGGCTCGACCGATGTCATGGAGGCGCTCGAGCTCGGTGGCGTGCCGACCGTGCTGTTCATGCGCCAGCCGGACGCGGCCCTGCTGTCCCGGTTTGGCCATTGCCGGGCGATAGGGCTGGCCGGCACCAGCCGCAGTGAGACGCCGCAATGGATGGACACGCATCTGCGCGATGCCTTCGCCTGGCTGAAGACGCTTAACGCCGAGATTTGCCACTACAAGGTCTGCTCGACCTTCGATTCCAGCCCGACGATCGGCAGCATCGGCCGAGCCATCGAGGTCGGCCGCTCGGTGTTCGCGCAGGATAGCGTGCCGCTGCTGGTCGGCGCGCCGCAGCTCAAGCGCTATACCGCTTTCGGCCATCTGTTCGCGGCCTATCGCGACCAATATTTCCGCATTGATCGCCACCCGGTGATGAGCCGTCACCCGACGACGCCAATGGATGAGTCCGATCTGCTGATCCATCTGTCGCGGCAGACGGCGCTGAGCTCCGGGCTGGTCGATCTTGCGACGCTGCAGTCGGCATCGCGGTCGGCGGCGTTCGATCGCCTGACCGGAAACGGCACCGCCATCGTGCTTGTCGATGTCGACAGTCTGGAGACGCAGGTTTTGGCCGGCAAGGAACTGTGGCGCGTTCGCAAGCCCGGCGGTTCTTTTGTCGTCGGCTCGTCCGGTGTCGAATATGCGCTGCTGGCCGAATGGACGTCGAATGGCGTCGTCAGCGCTGGGCCAGGCTTCACACCGCCGGGCGCTGCCGAGCGGATAGCCGTCGTGTCGGGCAGTTGCTCGCCGACCACCGAACGACAGATCCGGCATGCCCTGACCGACGGTTTCGACGGCATCGAGGTCGATCCGGTCGAACTGGTTTCGGAGGCCTCGCAGCAGGCGATCACGCGCGCAACGGCAAGCGGCCGTGCCAGTCTGCAAGCCGGGCGCAGCGTCATCCTCTACACCGCGCTTGGCCCCACTGCCGACAGGGGCGCCGAAATCGACCGGGAGGAAGGCGCCCGCCACAGGCTTGGCCGCGGCCTCGGAGAAATCCTTCGCAACCTGACGGTGGAACAGAGCCTGCGTCGCGTGGTCATTGCAGGCGGCGACACGTCGAGCCACGCACTCGGCGAGACGGGCGTCGATGCCCTGACAATTCGCATGCCGCTGCCCGCTTCGCCGGGTTCCCCGCTTTGCGTTGCCCACTCGCGCGTCAAGGCGATCGACGGACTGGAGGTCGCGCTCAAGGGCGGCCAGGTCGGGACCGATCGCTATTTCTCAGCCATCCGCGACGGCCTCGGCGGTTGAAACAGCCAGCGCCTGCGTCCAGGTGTTGGCCGTGGGAACATCTCAGCGCGCGAAATACGCCTTGCCGGGTGGAAATCCCGGTAACACCCGGTATTATCTGCGAAAATGCCGAAGTCGGGAGGATGCCGGGTGCAGACCAAGAAGATCATCAACGATGGCAACCGCGCCGTCGACGAGATGCTGGAAGGCATCCTGGCAGCGCATCCCCGCCATCTCAAAAGCGTGGACGGCAGTCCACGCTCCATCGTCGCCCGCGACGGGCCGCGCCAGGGCAAGGTGGGCCTGGTCATCGGCGGCGGCTCGGGCCACGAGCCGAGCTTTCTCGGCTTTGTCGGCAAGGGCTTGGCTGACGCTGCGGCCATCGGCAATGTCTTTGCCTCGCCGCCGCCGGACCCGATCCTCGAATGCGCCAAGGCGGTCAGCGGCGGCGCCGGCGTGCTGTTCATGTACGGCAATTATGCCGGCGACGTGATGAATTTCGACATGGCGGCCGAGATGGCGGCGATGGACGACATCGAGGTGCGCACGGTGCTGAGCACCGACGACGTCGCCTCGGCACCGCGCGACCAGCGGCACAAGAGGCGCGGCGTCGCCGGCAATTTCTTCATCTTCAAGGCGGCCGGCGCCGCCTGCGACCGGATGTTGTCGTTCGACGAATGCGAGCGCATCGCCGGCAAGGCCAACGACCACACCTTCACCATGGGCGTGGCGCTGTCGCCCTGTTCGCTGCCGCAGACCCGCCGGCCAAATTTCGAGATCGGGCCGGACGAGATGGAGATCGGCATGGGCATCCACGGCGAGCCCGGCATCGCACGCGAAAAGTTGAAAACAGCCGATGAGATCACCGACGAGATGCTGGACAGGATCCTCGACGAGATGGCGCCGGCGCGCGGCGACAAGGTCGCGGTGCTCGTCAATTCGCTGGGCTCAACGCCGCTGATGGAACTCTACATCATGAACCTGCGCGTGAAGCAGAGGCTTGATGAGATCGGTGTGTCCATCCACGCAAGCTGGGTCGGCAATTACTGCACCTCGCTCGAAATGGCCGGGGCCTCGATCACGCTGCATCGGCTGGACGGCGAGTTGCAGACGATGCTGGACCACCCCTGCGACTGCGCCATGTTTCGCGCCGGCTAAACCCACTCTGTGGCAAGGACTAAGACATGACGACAATCGATACTGCCCGCCTTGTCACGATGTTCGCGGCGATCGCAAACTCCATGTCAGCAGACAGGGACAGGCTGTGCGCGCTTGACGGGGTTATCGGTGACGCCGACCACGGCATCGCGATGGAGCTTGGATTTTCCGCTGCGCGCGATGCGGTGGCCGGACTGGACACCGCGGCGACCGATCCGACCACCTTGCTGAACACGGCGGCAAAGTCGTTCCTGAATGCGGTCGGCGCCTCCTCCGGTCCGCTCTATGCGACCGCGCTCATGCGCGCCGCGGCAGCCGTCAAGGGCAAGACGGCGCTCGACGACGCGGATGTGGTCGCCCTGTTCCAGGCCATGGCCAAGGGCATTCAGGATCGCGGCAAGGCAGAGCTTGGCGAAAAGACGATGATCGATGCATGGGCGCCGGCGGGGCAAGCGGCGGGCGAAGCGCTGGCCTCAGGCAAGGATCTGGCCGCCAGTCTCAAGGCCGCCGCCCAGGCGGCAGAGACAGGCGCGGAAGCGACCAAAGCGATGGTGGCCACCAAGGGCCGGGCATCACGCCTCGGCGAACGTTCGCTTGGCCATATGGATCCGGGCGCTGCGTCCGCCGTCACCGTGATCGAGGCGATGCGGACCGCCTTGACCGACTGATCATCAGCGGACTTGCCGCGTCTTTCAGCGCTTGGCGTCGAGCTTGTCGACGGCCTGCACGTTCGCGGCAGATGGGCCATTCGGATCAAACTCGGAGGCAAGCCATGCGTCGGCGATCGATTTCGCCAGTTCGGGACCGATGACGCGGGCGCCCATGGTGATGATCTGGGCGTTGTTGGACTTGGCGGCGCGCTCCGCGGAATAGGTATCGTGGGTCAACGCGGCGCGAATGCCCGGCACCTTGTTGGCAGAGATGCTGACGCCGATGCCGGTGCCACAAAACAGGATGGCCCGGTCGTAGTTGCCGTCGAGAATTTCGTGGCCGACCGAGGCGGCGATATCGGCGTAGAAGCCGGCCTGGCTCAGGTCGACGACCTGCAACTCCGGCTTGGTGGCGAGATGCTTGGCGATGACATCGAGCAGCGGCTTGCCGGCGCTGTCGGCTCCGAGTGCGATCTTCATGATGATGAACTCCTTTGCTTTTGTCTCTGTCTCTTTGATTTGACGCAATTCCGGACGGAAAACCGCTTCACACTTTCCCGGAATTGCTCGCGCGGTTAGCGCGCGATGGCGGCCGACGCCTTTCTCAGAATGTCGATATAGCCTTCCGCTTGCCACGCCGAGCGGCCGATGAACAGGCCATCAATATGCGGCTGGCCGATAAGTTCGGCCGCGTTGCCGGGGTTGACGCTGCCGCCGTAAAGCACAGGCGGGGCAGCCGGCAGCCGGTCAGCGGCTACCTGCTTGATCAGCGCTTGCTGCTTGTCGGCATAGTCGGCGCTTGCGGGAATGCCCTTCTCCCCGATCGCCCAGACAGGCTCGTAGGCAAAGAGGATTTCCGCCTTCGGTTGATCGCCGCTCAGCTCCTGCAGCGCGCCGAGAACTTGTGCCGTCAGCACCGCCTCGGCGCGGCCTGATTCACGCTCGTCCAGCGTCTCGCCGACGCAGATCAGTGGCACGAAACCGTGCCTGACAGCAGCTGCCGTTTTCAGTCCGACAGTCGCATCCGTCTCGCCGAAATGCTCCCGGCGCTCGCTATGGCCGAGTTCGATTACATCCAGCCCGCAGTCTTTCAACATCACTGGCGAAATCTCTCCCGTCCACGCGCCGGCATCGGCCCAATGCATGTTCTGGGCACCTACCTTCACGCGGGTGTTGGCTAGTGCCGCCTTGACCTGGCGCGCGGCGGTGAACGGCGGAATGACGAAAGGCTGTATCGCCTGATCGAAACCAGGCACGAAGGCGGCCAACGCATCGGCGAACAGCAACGCCTCGGCAAGCGTCTTGTTCATCTTCCAGCTCGTGCCGACCCAATATGGGGCCATTGTTTTTCTCCTTCGATACTTTTGCGGCCGAAGCCGGCTTCCGGGCGACGTATTCGCTCAAGTCCGAGGCTTGAGACTGTCCCGGCCACTGTCGACGTAAGGCGCCCAGAAATCCACCGACTCGCGGATCATCTCGATAACCTGATGGTCGACTGGTTCCCTCTCCCTGAAGGAAAGTTCAAGGCAAATTTCATTGTCGGTTCCACCACCCTGCCGAACCGCGTCCAGCAACTTCTGCGGCACTATGCGGCCATCCTTGTTGTAGGCGGCCGTGAACGGCCAATGGCCGCCCTTGTTCATGGAAGACTGCTTGATGTGGATGATCGGAGATTGCAATGGAAACGCTTTCGCCCAGGCGTAGGGATCGGTGTCGGCAGGGTTGGGTGAGGTCACGTCGCCATGGTCGATATCGACCATCATCTTCATCGGTATGGGCAGCTTCGCTGCGTCGATGGCGCCTTGCAGCGTGACGCAGCTTTCGATCGTGTGGCCGAACTCGCGGCCGACCGACATCGGCTCCCAGAACAGGTATGTCAGCCCCGCCGCCCTGGCGTGTTCGGCAACCTCGCGCCAGCATTCGAGCGCGATATCGAGAAGTGCTGCCCGCCGTTGCGGATCGTCAAAGTCCTTGTAGGTGAAGATGGCGAACTGCGTGCCCATGCCTGGCGCGCCGAGTTCGGCGGAAATGTCGGCGAAGGTCTTGAACCAGTCGACATAGTAGCGCCGGACGTCGGCGTCCGGGTGGCCGAAATGGTTGAGCCGGCCATAAGGTCCGGTCATGCCGGAGGTGATCCTGACACCGGTCCGCGAAAGCGCGCTGTTGAACAGGCGCAGGAATTTGGCAATCGTGGCCGCCGGCCAGCCCGGATTGACGAATTCATGCGTCAACTGCACGTCGCGAATGCCGATGCCATAAGCAATCGCGTCGATCAAATCGTCTGGATCGGCGAAGCGATTGACCAGAGGATTGGTGTTGAGGGAAAGCGTGAAGGCCATCAGTCCGCCGTCGCCATGATGTTACCGAACCAATCTTCGAACGCTTTCCGCTCGGCCGCATTGATATGCAGGCCATGCTTTGTGCGGCGTTCCAGTATATCGGCTGATGTGCCAGCCCATTCGGTCTCGACCAGGAACTTTGCCTCCCGTTCATACAGATCGGGACCGAAGCGTCGGCCGAGATCAGCCTCGCTTTGCGCGCCGGCGAGCAATTGCCTGGCGCGGGTGCCGTAGCTTCGAGCGTAGTGCTTCACCAACGACGGGCTGAGCCATGAAAATTCGACATGCAGATCGCTCAGAAACTGCTCGAAGTCCGCATTGGGCAGGTCGCCCCCCGGCAAGGGAATTTTGGCCGTCCAGGCTTTCTTCATCGTCGGAAAGAATGGCTGGATCTTTTCCAGCGCGTGTTCCGACAGCTTGCGGAAGGTGGTGATCTTGCCGCCGAACACCGAAAGCAGCGGTGCGTTGCCGTTGGAGGCGTCGAGTTCGAAAATATAGTCGCGCGTCACCGCGCTTGGATTGTCGGCATTGTCGTCATAGAGCGGACGCACACCGGAGAAGCTGTAGACCACGTCCTGTGGCGTCAGCTGCCGCTTGAAATAGCGATTGACCACCTTGATCAGGTAGTCGACTTCGCTGGCCTCGGCGACCACTTCCTCGGGCCTGCCTTCGTAGGGAATGTCGGTCGTGCCGATCAGCGCCAGATCGTTCTCGTACGGGTTGACGAAGATCACCCGCTTGTCGTTGTTCTGGATGAGATAGGCCTGCCGCCCCTCCCAGAATTTGGGCACGACGATATGGCTGCCTTTTACAAGCCGGACATTGCGCGTCGAATTCTGCCCGGCGACGCGGCTGACAATGTCGTTGACCCAGGGACCTGCTGCGTTGATCAGAGCGCGCGCGCGGACTTTCGTGACGGCGCCCGTGCGACCATCCTGCATGTCGATCGACCACAGTCCGCCTTCACGGCGCGCCGCGACACAGGCGGTGCGCGTGAGCACTCTGGCGCCTCGCTGCCTTGCATCGAGCGCATTGAGCAGCACCAGGCGCGCATCGTCGACCCAGCAGTCGGAATATTCGAAACCGCGCTTGAATTCGTCCTTGATCGGCGCGCCTTCAGGCGAGGTCCTCAGGTTCAGCGTTCTTGTCCCAGGCAGCCGTTTGCGGCCGCCAAGGTGGTCGTAGAGAAACAGCCCGAGCCGGACCAGCCATGCCGGCCTATCCTGCGGGCTGTGCGGTAGAACGAAGCGCATCGGCCAGATGATATGCGGCGCCGCCTCGAGCAGCACCTCGCGTTCGATCAGCGCTTCGCGAACCAGCCTGAATTCATAATATTCGAGGTAGCGCAGGCCGCCATGCACCAGCTTGCCGGAACGCGAACTGGTGCCTTGCGCGAGATCGTCTTTTTCGCACAGGATGACGGACAGGCCACGACCTGCAGCATCACGCGCTATGCCGGCTCCATTGACGCCGCCGCCGATCACGAAGAGATCGACGACATCTGTTGTATTGCTCAAGATCTTGCTCCTGTGCGGTGCGCCATGCCCTTCCACACCGGCCGAAGCGCCTGGCGCGCCGCAACGAAGGAAGGGAAGAGCGCATCGTATGTTTGCGAAAGCGCCTCGTCATAGGCATCGCAGTCGCCGAGAAGCGGCGTCACCCATTCGGCGGCGCAGTCTTCCATGGAGCCGTAGACGCCGAGCCCGACCGCGGCCATCATCGCGGCACCCGCCGCGCCGGCTTCCTGGCGGCTGCTGGTGCGCACCTGCGCCCTTGTCGCCGCCGCGATGATGCGACGTAGAGACGGACTGCGCGCTGCGCCGCCCGACAGGCGGATCTCACTCGGCACGGCGCCCATCGCCTGGTAGCAATCGCGAGCGGCGAAGGCCAACCCCTCGAGCACGCCGCGTGCCAGATCGCCAAAGCCATGCTTGACCGAAAGGCCGATGAAGCCGGCGCGTGCGTCAGGGTCGACGAACGGCCCTCTTTCGCCGGCTAGCGATATGTAAGGCTGGTAGATCAGCGATCCCGGCTCCGATGCTTCCATCCAAGCGTCGAGCGCCTTCAGCAACTCGTCATGAGAAGGTTTGCCGCCAGCCGTGGCGAGCACGTCGCGCGCAAGGCCAAGCACCCAGTCTATGTTGAGCGTCGCCGCCATGTTGGATTGCAATTGTGCAAAGGCGCCCGGAATAGGCATGGCGATCGTGTAGCCGGAGCCATCTGCGTTCAGCACGACATCGTCGGGAGTGGCTGCGAAGCGCGTGTGTATGCCGGTCGAGCCGATGACCGTGCAGCCGACATTGCCCGAGGGATCATAGAGGCCGGCTCCGAGCGCCGTCATGACCATGTCGACGTAGCCCAGCACCACCGGCGTGCCTTCGAGCAGGCCGGTCTCCGCCGCCGCCGATCGCGATAGCGGATGATGGTCGGTGGTGCCTTCGAGCATGGGAGGCAACAGGCGGCGATGCGTCGTCAGATCCAGGATGTCGAGGGCTTCGTCGGAATAGGTGCGCGACCGAAAATCGCCGAAGGTGAAGGTTCCCTCGGAGGGATCGGTGGCGCGTTCGCCCGTCATCTTGAAGTAGAGCCAATCCTTGCAATGCAGTGCGGTGGCCGCCCGCTCCAGCATGTCGGGATGGTTCTTTTTCATGAAGGCAAGCTGGGCGCCTTGCTGGCAGGAATTCAGCCCCGTGCCGGTCAGTTCGAACCGCCTGCGATCCCGGGGATCGGCGCGCATCTCGTCCACCAAACGTCCGGCGCGGGCATCGAGCCACAGCCAGGCGCGCGAGACAGGCATGCCGTCGCTATCGATCAGCCAGGTTCCGTCGCCTTGCCCGGTGATGGCCACCGCCGCGATTCGTTGCGCGAGGTCGGGAATCTTGGCCGCGAGATCGCGAACGGTCCGCGCCATGTCGCGCCAGGTCTGGTCGAGGTCCTGCTCGGCGCCGCCGCCTTCCAGCGTGACGAAGCTATTGGGCACCGACGTCATGGCGAGCTGCCGCCCGGACAGATCGAAAGCGATCGATTTGATCACCGACGTTCCCGCGTCGATGCCGATCAGCAGGTCTTTCATGCCGCAAATTCCGATTGGTTGCGAAGGCAGTTCACGAGGGCAGTCATTTCGTAGAAGAGACAGGGGGTGTCCGCAAGGACACCCCCTGTGCAGGTATTACTCAGACAGCACGAAGGGTGCGGTGTACTTGTCGACATTGTCCTTGGTGATGAGAAGGCAATCGAACAGCTGCTTCTCGGTCGCCGCACCGGTGGCACCCGTCTTGATAAACGAGTCCGCCTGCTGCACGGCCTTGGCCGAGAAGATGGCGACCGGCTGCAGCACGGTGTACTGCAGTTCACCGGACTTGATCGCCGCAACCGCGTCCGGGGAGCCGTCGAAGCCACCGACCTTGATGCCGGCGAGCTTGCCAGCTTCCTTCAGCGCCGCAACCGCGCCGAGAGCCATTTCGTCATTGCCGCTGATCACGGCGATGATGTCGGGATTGGCTTGCAGCATGCTCTGCATCTTGTCGTGGCCCTGGGTACGATCCCAGTTGGCGACCTGCGAAGCAGCCTTTTCGAGATCCGGGTACTGGCTCAGCACAGTCGCGTAACCGTTCGAGCGCGTGGCGGCATTGTTGTCCGACGGGGCGCCGAGCAGTTCGACATATTTGCCCTTTTCACCGACGGCCTGCACCCACTGCTGGGCACCGAGAGCAGCGCCCTGCGCGTTGTTGGAAACGAGCTGCCCCTTGGCGAGGCCTTCCTGGTTGATCTCGGCATTGACAAGGAACACCGGGATGTTGGCTGCAATCGCCTTCTTCACCGCACCGACAGAGCCGTCGGCGTTGGCCGGATCGAGAATGATCGCCACCGACTTGTTGGTGATGGCGGTGTCGATCAAATTGCTTTCGGTATTGGTATCGCCCTTGTGGGCGCCGACATTGGCCGTATAGCCAAGCTTCTCGGCCTCGGCCTTGGCGACGTTGCCCTCGGTCAGCCAGTAGGGATTGGCCGGATCGTTGACGATGATCGAGATCAGGCCCGCGGCTGACGCGGCGGCCGTGAACCCAACGACCATCGCGGCCGCGAGCAGACTTTTCAGCATGGTTTTCATGTACATTCCTCCAATGATTACGCGGTGTTGCTGCCAGTTCACCTGGCAGTCTTCCCTTGGGCAGGATTGGCCGGTTCGGCCTTCCCCCGTTTCTGAGAAGTCGGTTGGCCACCTGTCGCGCTTGGGAGCTTGCTGCGGCGGCGATACTGAACGGCATTGAGGAGCACGGCGAGCACGATGACCGCGCCGGTGAACACTGTCTGCCAGTAGGATGAGATGCCGATGATCACCAGACCGTCGGACAGGAAGCCGATGACGAAGGCCCCGAGCAGGGTTCCGCGGATGTTGCCGCGGCCGCCGGTCAGTGCCGCGCCGCCGATGACGACGGCCGCAATGGCCGTCAGTTCGTAGGTGGTGCCGGCGGTCGGTCCCGCCGATGTAAGCTGCGAGGACAGGATCAGGCCGGCAATGGCGGCGCAGATGCCCGACAGCACATAGACGGAAATCTGCACTGTCTTGACCGGAACGCCGGAGAGTTCGGCCGCGCGTTCATTGCCGCCCGAGGCGTAGAGCCAGCGCCCGAAAGCGGTGCGGTTCAGGACGATGCTGCCAATGAGCGCGATGACCACGAGAACCACGACGCCCGTCGGCACGCCGAACAAGCGGTTGAAGCCAAGCGCATCGAAGCCGGTGTTTCCGAGCTCCGGCTTGCCGCCGAGATTGTTGTAGGTCAGGCCGCTGGTCATCAGCAGCGCCAGGCCGCGCGCCATGTACATGACGCCGAGGGTGGCGACGAAAGCTGGAACCTTGAAGCGCGCGATGAGCACGCCGTTGATCAGCCCGACGACGGCGCCCAGCATGCAGGCCAGCACCGCGACCACCCACACCGGCGGATAGAGAACGACGCCCAGCCAACTCAGCGTCACCCCTTGCATCAGGAAGCCGGCAACGACGCCGGCCAAGCCCAGCGTCGACCCCACCGACAGATCGATGCCGCCATTGAGGATGACAAGCAGCATGCCGATCGCGAGGATTCCGAAGATGGCGACATGCGAGGCCATGGTCAGGAAATTCGCCACCGAGAGGTAGTAGGGCGACAGGATCGAAAAGACGACGATGATGACGATCAGGGCAAAGAAAGCGCGGCCCTCGAGCAGCAGCTTGGCGAGATCGAAGCCTTCGCTCGCGCTTGGACTGGACTGTTTTCTGGCCTGGCTGACATCGGTCATGGTGTGGGCTCCGAAATTCCTGGTGATCAGGCGACCACGGCTTCGCCCGAGGCGGCCATGATCTGCTCTTTGGTGGCATTGGCGCCGAATTCGGCTGAAATCCTGCCGCGGCGCATGACGACGATGCGGTGGGCAATGCTGAGGCATTCGTTGACCTCAGAGGTCGAGAAGACGACGGCAAGGCCCTGCGCAGCGCGTTCGCTCAGCAAGCGGAAGACTTCGGCCTTGGCGCCGACATCGATGCCGCGGCTCGGCTCGTCGAGAAGGATAACCTTGGGATTGGTCGTCAGCATCTTGCCGATGACGACCTTCTGCTGATTGCCGCCCGACAGCGATCCGATCATGGCGTTGCCGCCAGCGGTCTTGACGGTCACCTTGCGGATCGAGTCTTCGACCAGCTCTCGCTCTCTGGAACGAGACAGAAACAGGCCCCTGGCGAACGCTTCGATGCTGGCGAGCGAAAGATTACGACCGACGGTCATCGTCTGCACCAGCCCGTCGCGCTGCCGGTCCTCGGGGACCAGCACAAGCCCTCTGGAGATACGCTGGGCAATGCTCAGCCCCGAGACGTCCTCGCCTTCCAGCAGCGCCCGCCCGCCCGCCATCGGCACTCGTCCGGCGACGGCCTCCAGCAATTCCGTGCGCCCGGCACCCATCAGCCCGTAGATGCAGACGATCTCGCCTGCTCGCACGTCCAGCGACAGGTGATCGACGACGGAATAACCTGAGCCCGAAGTGTCGACGACGCTGACATCCTCGATCGATAGGGCGACTTCGCCGAATTCATGGCCGGTCGGCGGCGAGCCGAGATCGAAATTCTCGCCGACCATGTTGCGCACGATCCATTCGAGATCGATATCCCGGGCTTCGGCCGTCGCGGTAATCGCGCCATCGCGCAGGACAACGGCATAGTCGGTGATCTGCAGCGCCTCTTCGAGGTGATGCGATATGTAGACGATGGAGACGCCGCGGCTGGTCAGATCGCGGATCACCTTGAACAGAACTTCCACCTCGGTTGCGCTGAGCGCGGAGGTCGGCTCGTCCATGATGAGGATGCGCGAATCGACCGACAGTGCCCGGGCGATCTCGACGATCTGCTGTTGGCCGAGGCGCAGATCCTCGACCAGGGTCATCGGATCGATGTCCTCCTCGAGATCAGCCATCAGAGCGCGCGCCTGGCGTTGCTCCTCGGCGAAGTCGAGGCCGGTCCTGGTGCGCAGTTCGCGGCCCATGAAGATGTTGTCGCGAACGCTGAGGTTGGGCGCCAGGCTGAGTTCCTGGTGGATGATCGAGATGCCGCGATCGCGCGCGTCCGAGGACGAAGAAAAGCTGACGAGATTGCCGTCGAGCACGATGTCGCCGGATGTCGGCGTGACCACGCCGGAGAGGATCTTCATCAGCGTCGACTTGCCGGCGCCATTCTCTCCGAACAGCGTGGTGACCTTGCCGCGATGGATGTCGAAATTGACGCCCTTGAGCGCATGGACGCCGCCATACGACATGACGATGTTGCGCGCCGAAAGCACGGCGTCGCCAGTCGCGGGTCCGGTGTCGGCAGTCGGTTTCATTTGACGTCCAGCCTCACGGGGGTGACGAGCCAGCTCTTCGGGTTGACCAGCTTGAATGCGCCGACCACCGATATGGTCTTGCCGGTCAAGGTGCTCGTATCGACCTTGGCCAGGACTTCCTTCTTCATCTCATTGTTCAGCGCCGAACCGGCGTCCTGGTACTCAATCTGGTTGGTGAACTGGCCGAATGTGATCTTGCCCGTGGCGTCACGCAGTTCCGTCCCGTTGATTGCCGGTCCCGTCTGCACGCGGATCATCAACGTATCTGGCACGCCGTCGACGGCGACCTTGTAGATGCCAGATTTTCCTTCGCCGACGACGCCGGTGAACTTGACTGAAATGACCGGTCCGACGCCCGCAGGCACACCGTATTCCTTTTCCGCCGTTGCCCTGTCCTTGGCAATCGCCGTCGCCACCGTCACCGCGTCGGCGGCGCGTGCCTCGACATCGGCCTGCACCTTGGGAAATTCCGACTTGCCGTAGTCAGCGGCGGAAAACACGGCGCTGCGAACGTCGCCTGCCGACCCTATCCTGACCACGTTGGTATCGAGCGCCATGGCGCCGAGCAGGACGACAACCGCGGCGCTGGCAAGTGCCCGACGCAGGGCGGGCGAGGCAGGCCTGGTCGATGCAGTGGCGGCTTTCGCGCTCATGACGCAACCGCCAGCAAGGCTGATCCGCGCTTGTCACGCATTTGGCGATCCTCCGTTCATATGGCGCTTCGCGCCATTGGGTTTGTTCTGTTCGACAAGGGCACGAGCGGTGGATTCGTCGGTGATCAGGCCGCTCAGATAGCGGCTTTCGAGCACCGCTTTGATAGCGCGTATTTTCACTTTGCCGCCGGCGACGGCGACGATCCGGCGGCCCTTCAACTGGTCCCGCGGGAGTGCCAGGATTCTTTCCGACAGCGCCGTTTCCACTGGGCGTCCCTGGTCGTCGAAGAAGTGGGCGAGCAGCTCGCCGACGCCGCCATCGCGTTTGACCTCATCGATTTCGGAATGTTCGATCATGCCGGTGGCGACCAGCGAAGCTTCCCGCTCGGCGGTCCCTATGCCGACGAACATCAGGTCGGACCGGCTTGCGAGGTCGAAGACATCGCTGATGCCGCGCTGCCCAAGCAGCACCTCACGGTCCTCCGCGGTGTTGGCGACAAAAGGCACCGGCATCACATAGGCCTGCGCGCCGGTCCGCTCGGCCAGCCGATGCATGACGTCGTGCGGGTTGGCCGCGAACTTGCGCGTCACACCGCCAAGCAGCGAGACGAAACGGATATGGGCGGCGGCGGTGCGCGTCAGATACTCGACGCTTGCGGCAAGGGTACGGCCGTGGCCGACGCCGATCAGCATGTCCTCGCCGCGATCGATCTCCCGCTTCAGAAACTGAGCGCCGGCGATGCCAAGCGCCTTCAGCGGCAGCTCGTCCTGATCGAGATCCGGAACGACCTCGCAGTAATCGAGCCCGTAAGCATTGATCAGCTGCTGCTCGAGGTCGATGCATTCGCCGACGTCGCCGTCGATGATCACCCTGACCAGGCCATCCTGGGTGGCCCGCGTGATGAGCCGATGCGCCTTGAGGCTGGTCAGGCCGAGCCGCTTGGCCACCTGGGCCTGCGTCAGACCCCCGGCATAGTGAAGCCAGGCCGCGCGGGTGGCGAGGCTGGACTCATGATCGCGGTTAGCGGTTCCGCCGGATTTCAAGCCATCTCCTCCCTGAGATGATATTATTATCTTTGTGTGCAAAAATTTTCACATCCCTGCATCGCTGTCAATCCCCCGCCGGGTTGGGCGCATGCACATGCGGGCAATTCACAGGTCTCGCCCTTCCCGAAACGCCGGTCTGCCGGCATTCGGCGGGCAACATCGACCTATTAGGAGGTGAGCATGTTACTCGATCATACAGTTGTGTTAATTTAACGTCAATCTATGTTACCTCACGCCTAAGCCAGCAGAATTGCATGGCCATCGGCTATCCAGATTTTCTTCTAACTAGCTGTTTTTCAGGGATAATATCTAATATCGGCAAAATCCCAATCCGCCTGTGAGTTGGGCGATTTGCGGATGCGGCGCATCCATGGGCAAACCAACCGGATTGCCTTGTGAAGAGCATCGGTGACGGACTGATCAACCCAGCCGCATCAGGTTCCGGTCCTCGAGTTCCACAATTGCGGCCTCGACTTCCCTTGCAAGGCGCCCGGCGCTCCAGCCCAGCGCCTGTCCGGCAATCGCCGCAATCGCCTGCAGGTCGCGGCCTGTCAGGGAGCCTGATATCGCCAAGGTGCTGCGGCGCATGACGATGTCGGCCAGATGTTCGACGAACTCGTTGCGGACGATGTAGTCGATTTCCGATTTGCTGTAGCTTTCTGAATCCGGCAGCCGACCCTCATCGCCCGACCCATGCGTGGCGATCTGCGTGGCTCTGGTGCCGTATCGCGACAGCAGCGCATCGAGACGCCGTTCCTCAGCGCCCGTCTTCGAGCGAGCCAGAGCCAGCCAACTTGCTCGCGCTGCGGCATTGGTCGGGAAATCCCTGCCGCCGCCGATCGGCATGGCTTGCGTCGTCACCTTGCGGCTGTGCTGCAGGCGGCCGAGCACGGTGTCGGCGACTTCCTCGGCAAAGCCGCGAAAGGTCGTCCACTTGCCGCCGACCAGCGAGATGACCGCGAAAGGTCTGTTCCGATCCGGCTCGGCGACCGGCGCGGAGTGGTCACGGCTGATCAGCCCGGGCAGCGATGCATCGGAGGCCGGCAGCGGCCTGATGCCGCTATAGGCGTAGACGATCTGGTCGCGCTCGAACGCCATTCCCGGCAGCAGAGTCCGCACGCTGTCGAGCAGGTACTCGACTTCGTCGGGCTCGCAGCGCACCGCGTCGGGATTGTCGGCCTTGATGTCGGTGGAGCCGACCAGCGCCAGGCCGAGATAATCGTAGATGAGGCAGATGCGGCCGTCATCGGCTTCGAAATAGAGCATGCGCCCGGCCAGGCTTTTGACCAGTTCGTCATGCTTGAGCAGGACGTGCGAGCCCTTGGTGCCGCCGATCATCTTCGACGGCGCGCCAAGCAATTCGTTGACATCGTCGATCCACGGACCGGCGGCGTTGACCACCAGCTTCGGCCGCACCGAAAAGGCCGCGCCGTTTTCCGGCTGGAAGGTCAGTACCCCATCGGCGGACTTGACCAGCGCCGTATAGTTCGCGCTGGCCGAGGCCGCGTTTGCCTGCCGCCCATCGAGGATCAGTTCAAGCACGAGCCTTTCGGGGTGGCTTATCTTGGCGTCGTAGTAGGTGCCGGTGGCGACGATCGAAGGATTGAGCGCCGGCATCCCGCTGAGCGCCTGGCGCCGCCCGACCATGCGGTGGCGCGGCATGACCTGGTTTCGCGAGCCGTAGAAATCATAGATCATCAGGCCGATCTTGATCAGGATGGCGCCGCGGCTGCGCGGTGCGCTGGTCGAGCCGAACAGCGTCCGCAAGGCCGCCAACATGCCCTTGCTCCAGGAAAAGATCGGGATGACGGTCGGCAGCGGGCTGACATAGTGCGGCGCGTTCTTCAAAAGCAGATTGCGTTCAAGTGTCGACTGTGCGACCAGCCCGAACTCGCCGGTTTCGAGATATTTCAGGCCACCGTGAATGAGCCGCGACGGCGCGGCACTGGTGCCCGAGCCGAAATCCGCCTTGTCGACGATCAGACAGCTGACGCCTTGCGCGCACAGGTCGCGAAACAGCCCTGCCCCGTTAATGCCGGCGCCAAGAATGACGACGTCGACCTCGCCGGTTCCGGCCATGGCGGCCAAACGCCCGGCGGGATTTTCCGTAAATGTTGCTTCGCTTGAGCTCATGACGCTCTCGTCTTGACGATGCGCAGCTTCACGCCGGCCCGTTCGAGAGCTTGCGCCCGCGCATCGCCCAGGCCTTCGGTCGCCAGCACGACATCGAAGCTGGTCAGATCGTCGAAGACATGCAGCGCGATCCTGTCGAACTTGGCATGGTCGATCAGAAGGATACGCTTGGCCGATGCGGCCATCATCGCCTGCTTGACCCGCACGACATTGGGATCCTGGATGAAGGCCGTGGTTCCGGTGATGGCCGAAGCCGAACAGATCAGCACATTGGCGCGCAGCTGCGCCACGGCGTTCTCGCAGACGATACCGATATAGGCGTTGTAGGTGCCGTGGTACTGGCCGCCGAGACAGATGAAGTCGAGTTCGTCGACATTGATCAGCAGTGATGCCGTCGCTACGGAGTTGGTGATGACGGTCAGCGGCTTGACGTCGAGCAGCAGTGCCGCGACGGCGTTTGCCGTCGAGGAATCGTCCAGCATCACCACCTGGCCGGCTTCGACATAATCGAGTGCTGCCCGCGCCAGCGCATCCTTCTCGGCCCGGTTGACCGTCACACGGTAGCGGAAGGCGCTTTCGTAGAGGCCGGAAGGCTGAACCGTCACCGCACCGTGCAGCTTGCGCAGCACGCCCTGCTGCGCCAGCCGGTCGATATGCCGGTGGACGGTCATGCGCGACACGCCGAAATGCTCGACCAGATCGTCGATGCGCACCTGGCCGAGCTTGATCACATAGTCGGCGATCTCTTCGCGTCGTTCGTCGGCCTTGATCATGCGGTTCCCCCAGTGTCTGGCCGGCCCAGCTTCTCGATGTCGGGCCAATGCGGTTCGAGCGCACCGGCTATGCGGCCATAGAGGGAAAAGCGCTCGTTGAACACAGCACTCGAGGCTTGGTCAGGCTCGTATTGGCGCGCCGTCATCCCGACCTGCCTGGCGCCCTGTTGCGGCGTCGCGAAGATGCCAACCGCCGCCCCCGCGCAAAGGGCAGCGCCAAAGGCCGCGGCCTCGTCGGTCGAGGTGACGATGACCGGGGCGTTCAGCACGTCGGCAAACATCTGAACGAAGGCCGGATTGCGCGAACCGCCGCCGGTCAGGCGGATCTCGCTGATGGCAAAGCCGTCGCGCAAGGCTTCGACATGGGTGCGGTGATTGAAGGCAATGCCCTCCAGAACCGCCTTCAGCATATCGCCGCGATTGTGCCAGCCGTGCAGGCCGACAAAGCCGCCGCTGGCAACATCGCCATAAGGAGAGCCGAACAGATAGGGATGAAACAGGATGGTCGAGGGCTTCTTCAGCGCCGCGTCGATCTCTGCTGCCAGAAGCTCGTGGATCGAGTCGCCATCGATCGATGCCTTTTCCTGCTCCGAGCGGCAGAACGTGTCGAGAAACCAGTCGTAGTTCGCGGTCGAGGCCGGCGAGATCGCCATGTTGTTCCAGCGGCCTGCGTCGATGGCGTTGCGACAGAGCCAACGCGGGTCGACGCGTGGTTGCGAAGAGACGACTTCGTTGATGGAATAGGTTCCGGCGACGATGGCGAGCACGCCCTCCTCATGGCCGCCCATGCCAAGTGCGGAGGCAGTCACGTCATGCAGTCCGCACGCGACCGGTGTTCCCTTGGCAAGGCCGGTCATTTCGGCTGCCTCGGCGGTGACATGGCCGACGATCGCGGCGGAGTGCGCCATCGGCGGCAGCGCGTCGAAAACATCGTCCAATCCGAAGATTCGCAACGCTTCCGGCGCGAAGGCTTGCGTGCGGAAATCCGTGAATGAGGTGCTGGCCTCGGTACGGTCGGTGCCGATCTTGCCGGTCAGGCAAAAGCGCAGCCAGTCCTTGCAGGCCAGTATATGCCCGATACGCCCATAGCGGGCCGGTTCGTGCTCCCTGATCCAGGCGAGCAGCGCCGACGGCGCCGAGACGTGGGGCGCCTGGCCTGTTCGCGCTAGCGCCTCTTCGAAGACCCGGTCCGCCGACCATCGCTCGACAATCTTGCCGGCGCGGCTATCGAGCGACAGGATTCCAGGCCCCAGCGGCCGACGATCCTTGTCGAGCAAATAGAGACCGTCGCCATGCGCGGTTGCCGCCACCGCCCTGATGTCGTCCGCCGGGCGGCCACATAGCGCGATCGCCTCCTTGATTGCGTCGGCGGTCGCTTGCCAGAGGCCGGCCATGTCGCGCTCCACCCAGCGCGCATGGGGCATCGATTGCGGAACCCGCCGACGCGCCACCGACAACTGCGTGCCATCGGCATCGAAGATCACCGCCTTGGTGACCGTGAGACCGTTATCGATTCCGAGCAAACTGGGCATGGGCGCCGCCGTTTTCAGCAACTGGTGAAGGGCGCTGCAAGGCAATCCTGCAGGTTGGGATAAGGATGACGGACATGACGACAATCAACGAGCAACGGTGATACCAAAGCGCCGCATCCGATGCGGTAAACAGACCATAGTAGCCTGTTAAATTAACGTCAACATGTGATATATTTTGTAGAAATGTCTAACGTAAGCTGAGACATGCATCCGATGCGGGACGAAGCTCCGACCAGTGCCCAACTGGCTGGATGGCCCTCAACCCTGCACGGCGGGCCAGGGGGACGGTGCGACTGACGCTCGAACGCGTTTGACTGGCTTAGCGAATTCCGTGCGCAGCGGCCGGACAGCCGGCACCGTTCAAAGAAAACGCGACGACTCAAGAAGTTCAGCCACGCCGTCCAGTTCCTTGTGCAGGCGATGCCAGCGACGGTCGAGGTAGACCAGCGAATGCGCCTCAGGGGGGATCTCGTCCGGCTGCACCTCGCCGTCAAGGAGTTCGGCCGCCACCAGTGTCGCGCCCTCGATCGGCAGGACGCCGAGCCGGCGGGCGCGGAACCAGGTCGAGACGCCGGTATAGCGCGGTTCGCCCGTGGGCAGCCGAGCCCAGGCGCCTCCCGGCGGGAAGCGTTCCGCGCCGCTCGACGCGCAGAGCTGCGCCAGGTCGATATCGGTGTAGCGCAGCAGGTGGATCACCATGGTCTGCGCCCGCAGCAAGGGTTCGGACGAGGTCGATTTCATCGACAGCGAGAAGGCGACGACCGGTGGCGCAGCACTTACAGAGATCAGCGAGGACACGGTCATCGCCACCGGTCTGTCGCCGGGATCGGCCGTGATCACGGCAACACCGGCCGGATGGTGGCGAAAGGCTTCGCGGAAGGCGTTGGTCATCGGATGCGGGAAGCTCATCGACGTCTCTCTTCTGCAGCATGAAATGGGGCCGGATGGGTCCGCCGTCCGGCCCTTGCGACTACTTCTTCTCGATCAGATCGTAGAACTGCCAGGTGCGATCGCTCCACACCCCGCCGATGTCGCGGCCGGCCGAGGTGACGATCGATGGCGCGATCGTGAAATGGTTGGCCGCCACCATCATCTCGCGGAAGGTGCGCTGGATCACACCGGCGCGCAGCGACGCACCGCCGCCCGCGCGGTAGGCGAAGTTGCAGATGTCGACGCCAACCTCGTGAATCTCGGATTTGGCCAGATGGACAAGGCTGATCTGACGCGTCGACATGCTGTTGCCGGCTTCGACCGTCATCTCGATGTCGCGCCAGACTTCGAAGATGAAGGCGCGGGCAGCGCGATAGCGGGCTTCGGCGCGGCCATAGTCGTGCCAGAATTTCTCGCTCTCGCCGATCAACCCGGCGCGGCCTGACTTGCTGCGGGCGAACTTGGCGATCTCGTCCAGCATCCGCCGCCCGGTGCCGAGTGCCCAGCCGGTATGACCGATGGCGGCGAGGCCGACGACACCGAGACTGAAGAACTCCTTCTGGCGCAGCGGCGGTGCGGTCAGGATCGGGAAGACGAGATCGTCGGCGATGAAGACGTCCTCGGCCGCATAGTCGATGCTGCCGGTGCCTCCGAGGCCCAGAACGTCCCAATTGCCGAGCTGCTTGTGCTGGGAGATCGGCGCATGGGCGCACATGATGATCACATTGCCCCTATCGTCCTTGGCGGGCTTGCCGGTGCCGTCGTCGACGAAGGCGGCACTGTGGCTATAGGTGGCGTGGCTGAAGCCGCTGCCATAGCTCCACTTGCCGTTCAGCCGGTAGCCACCGTCGACCTTCTTCAGCATGCCGAGCGGCGCCCCCTGTCCCGAGAAACGGTTGTCGGAGCCCGGCGCGAACAGCCGCTCGACCGCGCTGTCCGGCAGAAAGGCAGCCGACATCGCGCCGATGCAGCAATGCACCATGGAAACCCAGCCGGCCGCCCCGGAATGCCAGGTGATCGCCGCCAGCAGTTCGAGACCCTCGGTGGGTCGCAACTGCGCACCGCCGAGGCTCTCCGCGGCAAAGATATGCGACATGCGCAGCGGCTTCAGCAGCTCGAACGTGGCCGCAGTCAGTTCGCCATTCTCCTCATCGGCGGTGGCGTTGGCTTCCAGGGCCGGTCCGATCTCCGCGATCTTCCTGAGCAAGTCGCGATAGTCGGTGGTCGTCC
>NZ_RZPL01000500.1:0-4394 GCF_004022805.1 Mesorhizobium sp. M7A.F.Ca.CA.002.04.1.1
GTCATGACCTAGCCTCGTTTGATGTGGGCCGACTGTCGTCTCGTCCGCGCGAAAAATCCATCGCAAAAACGACCGGATCGGTGGCAAGCAGCACGATGCGGCCCCGATGTCGATCATCACGCGGCCGAGGAACGACGCCACGACAAAGGTTCTGGCCGATGACCGCTCAAATGCCGGTACGGTGCTAAACGAGCCGATAACCATTCCGCGATCTTTCCACGGCCGCCCCTTGCCGGACAGCCGTCGATTTCCGGTCCTGTTAACGTTTGCAGTTCAATGGTGCTCATACAAGAATCCCTAGGCAAGAATCCTTAGGCGAGAGGGCCGCCCCCGAAAATGTCGCAGCAGCCGGTGCAAACCGTTTCAGGCAAGCTCATACTGCTGATCAAGGCTGGCTATTGGCTGGCCCTGCTGATCATTGCGGCCATGGTGATCGCCTCCTTCATCCTGCTGCAGCAGATGATGGCCACCCAACAGCACAATCACACCTTGCTCGACATCGTCAGCACACAAAAGACGCTGTCGCAGCGCATCGTCTTCCTTGCCAGTGCAACGGGTGCCGGTTCACGCGACAAGCAACCGGCGCTGGTCAGCGCGCTCAAGCAGGCAACGGCGGAGTTCGAGACCAACTACGACCTGCTGCTCGATCAGACAGGAGCCGATCCGCAATCGCCGGCCAAGCTCGACCCGAAGTCGATCGAAAGCGTCCTCTTCGCCAAGCCCTTCCACCTCGACTATTTCTCCGTCGGGCTGATCGCCAATGGCGACCGCCTGATCTCGGCCTATGAATCGCAATTCAACGGCAATGGCGGCTACAAGGGCGGCGGCGAACGCGTCAATCTCGACGCCTCAGTCGCCAATGCGACCTTGTCGGGTTATGCCGCGCTCGGCCAGCGCATCACTGCCGACGCCGACGACCGCTCCGAGAAGCTGCTCGCTCTCCATCGCACGCTGTTCTACGCCACAATCGGCGTCATCATACTGGTGGCGCTCTTCATCTTCAGGCCGATGTCGAACGCCATCCTGCGCAAGACGCATGAACTGATCGACGCGCGCAATTCCATGGCCTTCATCGCGGTTCATGACGGCCTCACCGGCCTGCACAACCGCACGTTCCTGACCGATCATTTCGACACGCTGATCAAGGGCACGCACCGGCGTCGCGAACGCCTTGCCGTCGTCCAGCTCGATCTCGATCGGTTCAAGCAGATCAACGATACGCTCGGCCACGCCGCCGGCGACTATGTGCTGGTCGTCACGGCACAGCGCATGCGCGATTCCTGCCGGGCGTCGGATCTGTGCGTGCGCCTGGGCGGCGACGAGTTCGTCATGATCCTCGGCGGCGCCGGCGGCACCGAAGACATCAACATGCTGGCGCGGCGCATCTTGGCGCACATCAACGAGCCGATCGTCTTCCAGGGCACGACCATTCTCCCAGGCGCCAGCGCCGGCATCGCGGTCTATCCGATCGACGCCGACAATGCTGGGGATTTGCTGGTCCATGCCGACCTGGCGCTTTATTCCGCCAAGAAGCTTGGCGGTGGCAACTTCTCCTTCTTCTCCGAGGAACTGCGCCGCGAACTCGATTATCGCAAGCAGCTCGAGCACGACATCAAGGTCGCCATCGCGGAGCGGGCGTTCCAGGTCTATTTCCAGCCGCAGGTCTCGCTGACCAACGGCACGATCAGCGGCATAGAGGCGCTGGTGCGCTGGAACCATGCGGAGCGCGGCATGATCCCGCCCGGCGAATTCATCCCGGTCGCCGAGAAATGCGGCTTCATGCCCGAGATCGGCCGCATCGTCATCACCAAGGCGATCAACGAGGCGGCCGAATGGAATCGCGCCGGCATTGCCTTCGGACGGCTTGCCGTCAATGTTTCCGGCACCGAGCTGCGCGAGCACGATTTCGATGCGTTCTTGTTCGAGACGCTGGAAAAGGCTGGGCTGCCGCCGCAAAAACTGTCGCTGGAAATCGTCGAATCCGTCATCCTCGACGACGAAAAGACAGGCATCGCCGCCAAGCTGCGCCACATCAGGGCAGCCGGCGTCCATCTCGAACTCGATGATTTCGGCACCGGCTATGCTTCGCTCAGCCATGTCAACCCGAACGAGATCGACCGGCTGAAGATCGATCGCCGCTTCGTTCAGAACATCCATGAGAATGGCGACAACTCGAAGATCGTGCGCGCCATCACCGAGCTGGCGCGTGGCCTCGGCATCTCGATCGTCGCGGAGGGTGCCGAAACCGAGGCCGAGCTCGATTCGCTGATGGCGATCGGCTGTGACCAGGTGCAGGGCTACTCCATCGCCTTCCCGATGCCGCACGACAAGGCGCTGGAATGGCTGACCGCTCGCATGCCGAAGAAGGCCAAGCTGACGGTGCTGCAAGGAAGCCTGGCATAGGTACGGCCGGGCTGCCTTGACAACCGCGTGTGAAGATGGCCGCCTTGTCGTGATCGCAACAGGGATATCGGGGCTGATGACACCGTTTCGGTTTGCCCTTGCGGCACTGCTGATCTTTGCGGCCCCCGCCCAGGGCGCCGATCGCACCATCTATCTTACCTTCGACGATGGGCCGCTGAACGGCACAAGCAACATCCTCGACGTGCTGGAGGCCGAGCAGGTTCCTGCAACCCTATTCATGGTCGGCATGCACGCACAGGCGAGCGCTGCCAACAGAGCGCTCGTCCAGCGCGCCAAGCAGCTTCCTCTGGTGACGCTCGGCAACCACAGCTACAGCCATGCCTACAATCACTACCGGCATTTCTACGGCGACACCGAGGGTGTCGTCGCCGACATGGTACGGGCAAACGCGGTGCTCGGCTTGAAGCCCGTGGTGCATGCAAGGCTGCCGGGGCGCGACGTGTTCAGGCTGCCCTCCATGTCGAAGAACGACACTTCGCTTGGCCTCGCCCAGGAGGGGCATGAAGAGCCCGACTACGAATTTGTCGCGGCCTCAGGCTTCTATCTCTACGGCTGGGACCATGAATGGGTGCACAAGGACAACGGCGAGCCGGTGCAGAGCGTCGACCATCTGGTCAGCGAGATCGATCATCTGTTCGGCTATGGCCGCTTCGTCAAGCCCGGCAAGCTGATCCTGCTGATGCATGACGAGATGTTTCAGGACGGCTTCGACGGCAAGACGAAGCTGACCAATTTGATCGCCGCGCTGAAGCTGCGCCGTTACGCCTTTGGGGCAATCCAGGGCTACGACGACTGAACCGGTGAGGACGGCGAGTTCTTCAGCGGATGTGCATCGGTACCCGATGCTGTCGCATGGCCGGCAAGGCGTCAAAGCACCTCGATCGACTCCCCGCGCAGCTTGTGCCGACGCAATTTGATGTATGTGCGCAAATTAGGCGTCATCTGAAAGCCCACCAGCTTCGTCTCCTGGAGGGGAGCAGCCCACGCCATCGTCTCGTAGCGGGCGCCGTAACCTTCGATGGTGGCGGCAAGATTTTCGCGGCCCAGATTCCTGGCCAGAGTGGCGCAGGCAGCAACCCTCGAACGAATCGACTGGCCGTATTTGGGCGCAAACGCCAGTCCGCCGTCCGCCAGGTCATCGACCTCATGGGCAAGCGCCAGGAACAGAATGTCCTCGTCGCCGGTCGGCACACCTTTGTCCACAATGCGCTCGGGATCTCCCGTGTCGAATTTCAGTCCGACCACGCGAGCGACAAGACCCTCGACGCGAGGACCAATTTTTTGCTCCAGCCACTTGCGATGAGCATCGGTTCGCCTGCTGGATTTGCCGTCCGGATACTGGCCTCCGTCATAGGCGGCGTGAAACATAGCGGCGAGGACAAGATCGACGCTTTGGTCGAAATGCGCGACCGACGACGCAGCTCCCACCGCATGGCAGATGAAAGGCCGTCCCGTCTTGCGATAACGGCCGTTGAACATCGCGCAACACACACGATACGCCTTCTGCACCCTGGCGATATCGGCAAGCGGATATCCAGCCTCGTATAGCTGGATGTAAAGCGCCGTGTTGGTCTGGCGCGGAACGAACAGATCTTCTTTGGTCAACTTGTCCCCCCGAACGTTGTTAGGTTTTCCGGCGACTTCTCGCTCCCGAAGCCAGCGGCTTCGGTATTCTTGCACAGATTTTACAGAAGAGTTGAGCCTGACCTCTTCCCACCAGGATCAGCCGGACAATGGAACGTTACAAATGTGATGAGGGAAGTCCAGTCCAAGGAAATTCTTGGTCCGCAGGGTTCTATCCCCCGACATTGCCCCGCAACACAGCCAGCACCTGCGCGAACTCCGCCAGACGCTCGTCGGTCAATCCCACTCGCAGCCGCTTGTCGAAGACGAGCGCGGCCTTGCGCAGTGTCTCGAACATCGCTTCTCCGGCCTCGGTCAATTCGACCAGATGAACCCGGCGGTTGCCC
>NZ_RZPL01000501.1:0-4392 GCF_004022805.1 Mesorhizobium sp. M7A.F.Ca.CA.002.04.1.1
GGCGAGGATTCGGTCAACAAGTCGAAGAACGAGACGCATGAGCGCATCCTGTTCTCGGAAAAGTTCGCTTGCCCGGTCTCCGGCTTCACCATTCCGGAAATCGAACCGCGGCTGTTTTCGTTCAACAATCCGTTCGGCGCCTGCCCGACTTGCGACGGTCTCGGCAGCCAGCGCGCCATCGACGGCAATCTGATCGTGCCGGATGAAAACATCTCGCTGCGCGACGGCGCCGTCAGCCCGTGGGCGAAGTCGACCTCGCCCTATTACGCGCAGACGCTGGAGGCATTGGGCAAGGCCTATGGCTTCAAGCTCGGCGACAAGTTCAAGGATTTGTCCGAAGAGGCCAAGGAAGCCGTCCTGCGCGGCACCGGCGAGCGCGAGATCACCTTCCAGTATGATGACGGCCTGCGCTCCTACAAGACGACGAAGACTTTCGAAGGCGTCATCCCCAATCTCGAGCGGCGCTGGAAAGAGACCGAATCCGCCTGGATGCGCGAGGAGATCGAGCGCTTCATGTCGGCCACACCCTGCCCGGTCTGCAAGGGCTATCGGCTGAAGCCCGAGTCGCTGGCGGTGAAGATCGCCGGCAGGCACATCGGCGAAGTCACCGAGCTTTCCATCCGCAAGGCCGACCAGTGGTTCACCGACCTGCCCGCGTCGCTCAACGACAAGCAGAACGAAATCGCGGTGCGTGTGCTCAAGGAAATCCGTGAACGGCTGCGCTTCCTCAACGATGTCGGGCTCGACTATCTGACGCTGTCGCGCAATTCCGGCACGCTGTCGGGCGGCGAGAGCCAGCGCATCCGGCTGGCATCGCAGATCGGCTCCGGCCTGACCGGCGTGCTCTATGTGCTGGACGAGCCGTCGATCGGCCTGCACCAGCGCGACAATGCGCGCCTGCTCGATACGCTGAAGCACCTGCGCGACATCGGCAACACGGTGATCGTCGTCGAGCATGACGAGGACGCCATCCTGCATGCCGACTATGTCGTCGACATGGGCCCGGCCGCCGGCATCCATGGCGGCGAGATCATCGCCCAGGGCACGCCGCAGCAGGTCATGGCCAATCCCAATTCGATCACCGGCAAATATCTGTCGGGCGCGCTCGAAGTGGCGACGCCCGGCGTGCGGCGTGAAGCGAAGAAGAACCGCCGCATCAAGATCGTCGGCGCGCGCGGCAACAATCTGAAGAACGTCACCGCCGAAATCCCACTCGGCACCTTCACCGCCGTCACTGGCGTGTCCGGCGGCGGCAAGTCGACCTTCCTGATCGAGACGCTGTTCAAGGCCGCTTCGAGACGCATCATGGGCTCGCGCGAACATCCGGCCGACCACGACCGCATCGAGGGCCTCGAATTCCTCGACAAGGTCATCGACATCGACCAGTCGCCGATCGGCCGCACACCGCGTTCAAACCCGGCCACCTATACCGGCGCCTTCACGCCGATCCGCGACTGGTTCGCTGGCCTGCCGGAGGCCAAGGCGCGCGGCTATCAGCCGGGACGCTTTTCGTTCAACGTCAAGGGCGGCCGCTGCGAGGCCTGCCAGGGCGACGGCGTCATCAAGATCGAGATGCACTTCCTGCCCGACGTCTACGTCACCTGCGACGTCTGTCACGGCAAGCGCTATAACAGAGAGACGCTCGATGTCCTGTTCAAGGGCAAGTCGATCGCCGACGTGCTCGACATGACGGTCGAGGAAGGCGTCGATTTCTTCGCCGCCGTGCCCGGCGTGCGCGACAAGCTCGACACGCTGAAGCAGGTCGGCCTCGGCTACATCCATATCGGCCAGCAGGCGACAACGCTGTCCGGCGGCGAGGCGCAGCGCATCAAGCTGGCCAAGGAACTGTCGCGCAAGGCGACCGGCAAGACGCTCTATATCCTGGATGAGCCGACCACTGGCCTGCATTTCCACGACGTTGCCAAACTGCTGGAAGTGCTGCACGAACTGGTAGACCAGGGCAACACGGTGGTGGTCATCGAGCACAATCTCGAAGTGATAAAAACCGCGGACTGGGTGCTCGACCTCGGCCCCGAAGGCGGCGATGGCGGCGGCGAACTGGTCGCCTCCGGCACGCCGGAAGCCATCGTGCGCGAAAAGCGCAGCTACACCGGCCAGTTCCTCAAGGAGCTTCTGGAGCGACGTCCCGGAGGCAAACGCGAAGCGGCGGAGTGATCGACCGGTTGGCGCCTGGAGAGCTTTTGAATGACAATCAGAAGAGCGCTTGCCGGTGATCTCCAAACCGTCGTCTCGCTGACGGAAGCGGCTTATGCGCCTTACATCGCACTGTTCGGCGCGCCGCCGGTCCCGGTCACCGAGGACTATGCACCGCGCATCGTGCGCGGCGAGGTCTGGTTGCTGGAAAGTGGCGGCGAGCTTGCCGGGCTGATCACGCTGGAGCGACATGACGACCACGCGATGATCTTCTCCGTCGCGGTCTCCCCCGACTTTCAAGGCAAGGGCTTCGGCATTGCGCTGCTGAAACACGCGGATGAGCAGACCCATCTCTGGGGTCTGCCAGAAGTGCGGCTCTACACCAACGCCAGGATGGAGCGGAACATTGCGCTCTATCTTGCCTATGGTTTCCACGAAACGGGTCGCCGGCCCAATCCCTACCGGCCAGGATGGGTGCTCGTCGACATGGCCAAAACCGTCGATCAGATCACCGCGGCCTGATCTTTTTCTGCATTGGGAGGATGACAATGAGCACATCGGGAACAATCCGCGCCGGCATGGGCGGCTGGACCTTCGAACCCTGGGATACGTCCTTCTATCCCGACAAGCTTCCCAAGGCCAAGCAGTTGAACTACGCCACTCGCCAGGTGCCGAGCATCGAGGTCAACGGCACTTACTATTCCAGCTTCAAGGAGCCGACCTTCGTCAAATGGGCCAGCGAGGCGCCGGACGGCTTTGTCTATTCGCTGAAGGGCAACCGCTTCGTCACCAACCGGCGCGTGCTGGGCGAGGCCGGCGAATCGATGATGCGCCTTCTTGGCTCCGGCGTGGCGGCGCTCGGCGAAAAGCTCGGGCCGATCCTGTGGCAGTTCGCACCGACCAAGAAATTCGATCCGGACGATTTCGAAGCCTTCCTGAAGCTGCTCCCGGAAAAGCAGGACGGCGTTGCGCTGCGCCATGCGCTCGAAGTCCGCAACGACAGTTTTGTCGTGCCGGAATTCGCAGCACTTGCCCGAAAATACAAGGCCGCGATCGTCTACGCCGACCATGCCAAATATCCTGATATCGCCGACATCACCGCCGATTTCGTCTACGCCCGACTGCAGACCGGCAGCGATGACAATCCCGACTGCTATACGCCGAAAGGCCTCGATGAATGGGCCGCGCGGGTAAAGACCTGGGCGCAAGGCAAGCAGCCGGCCGACCTGCGGCGCGCCGACCCCGCCACCGATGCGCCGGTCAAGCCGCGCGACGTGTTCGTTTACTTCATCACCGAGGGCAAGGTGCGCGCGCCGTTCGGCGCCATGGCACTGATGAAGCGAGTGGACCAGGGTCAACCGGTGCCCTGACGCAGCGGAATCATGGCATCTTCGCCACCGTCGTAACCTTATCGATACCTCCTTGCTGCATGAATCCAGCCAGACCAGTCGCAGATCTGGGCCGCCACGGGCAAGGACGAGGGGCATGTCGCTCGACTACACTTCACTTCTCCTGGCTGTCGGTTTTTCCGCGGCCTGCCTGAGCCTGACATTGTTCGGCATGTGGCTGACCGCTCGCTCGGAGAAATTCCTGCTGACATGGGCGATCAGCCTGGTGTTCGTGGTCGGCGATATTTTTGTCTATGACGCTTATATCGACATGCCCGGGCGCCTGCTGGGCATCGCCACGCTGGCTTTCCTCCTGCTCGGTTTCTCGACAATGCTGGGCGCGGCCTACCAGTTTAGAACCGGCGGCTCGCCAGTGCCCCGAACTGTACTTGGCAGCGCCATTTCGCTGGCCGTGACGTTGCCTCCCATGGCTCTAGGCTATGACGGGCTGGGCTTCATGTTCGAAAATGCCTTCGCCGCCTTGCTTCTGTTCGCAACGGCGGTCGAATACTGGAAGGGCCGCGACGAAGCCCCTGCCCTGACGATCGGTATCACCGCGCTCTATTCTGCCACGGCCGCATCCTTCGCTCTCTGCGCCATGGTTTTAGCCTTGGATGGAAAGCTGGTCCTTGGACATGCGCCAAGCAACTGGGCCGAGGAACTGAGCCTCATCATCGTCATCGCCAGCATGACCGGGATTGGAGCGCTTTCCCTGGCCCTGAATCAGGGACGCTTGGCCCGGCATCACCGCCACAATGCCCTGACCGACCCGCTGACCGGCCTGCTCAACCGCCGCGCCCTGTTCGACCTGCACGGCGATGCGCCGGTCGGCGCCTTCACGGCGGTGGTC
>NZ_RZPL01000502.1:0-4382 GCF_004022805.1 Mesorhizobium sp. M7A.F.Ca.CA.002.04.1.1
CCACTATATGGACGAAGCCGAGCGCTGCCACCGCATCAGCTACATCTCCTATGGCAAGATGCTGGCCACCGGCACTGTCGCCGAAGTGGTGAAAAATGCCGGGCTGACCACCTTCGTCCTGCAGGGTCCGCGCCTCGATCAGGTCGCCGAAGCGCTTCAGGGCCGCCCCGGCGTCGATCAGGTGGCGCCGTTCGGCGCGACGCTGCATGTCGTCGGCTCCGACAAGAAGAAGCTCGAAGCCGTGCTTGCCGATGTCGAGAGAGAGCACAAGGGCGTGAAAGTTTCGCCCGGCGAAACCAGCCTCGAGGACGTCTTCATCCAGTTCATGTCCGGCTCGAAGGACAACATGGAATGAACAGCGTCTTTTCCTTCGCCCGGCTTGGCGCCTTGCTGATCAAGGAATTCATCCAGATGCGGCGCGACCGCATCACCTTCGCCATGATGCTCGGCGTGCCGCTGATACAATTGGTGCTTTTCGGCTACGCCATCAACAACGACCCGAAAAGCCTGCCGGCAGCACTCGTGGCGACGAGCAACGATCCCTATACGCGCGCCATTGTCGCGGCGCTGCAGACCACCGGTTACTATCGTTTCGACCATGTCGCGCAAAGTGCCGCCGAGGCCGAGTTCCTGATATCGCGCGGCGACGTTGCCTTCGTCGTCACCATCCCGGCCGATTTCGCCAGGAGGGTGGAGAGCGGCAACAGCCCGCAGATACTCATCGAGGCCGACGCCACCGACCCGGCGGTGGCCAGCGGCGCCATCTCGACGCTCGGCACAGTCGCCAGCCAGGCGCTGCTGAGGGCGCAAGGCACGCAGGAAGCCGCCGCCGAGGCCGCCAAGGGTCAGCTCGATGTCGTCGTACACCGGCGCTACAATCCCGAAGGCATCTCGCAATACAACATCGTGCCCGGCCTGCTGGGCGTCATCCTGCAGATGACCATGGTGATGATGACCTCGATCGCGCTGACACGCGAGACCGAGCGCGGAACGATGGAGAACCTGCTGGCGATGCCGTCCAGCCCGCTCGAGATCATGATGGGCAAGGTGCTGCCCTATCTGGCGGTCGGCGGCGTGCAGGTGGTGGTGGTGCTGGCGGCGGCGAAACTTCTGTTCGCCATCCCCTTCACCGGATCGATGTCGCTGCTCCTGACCGCCGTGCTGATCTTCGTGCTGGCGCTAGTGCTGCTCGGCTACACGATTTCGACCATCGCCCGCACGCAGATGCAGGCGCTCCAACTCACCTTCTTCTTCTTCCTGCCGTCGATCATGCTGTCCGGCTTCATGTTCCCGTATCGCGGCATGCCGGACTGGGCACAAATCTTCGGCGAGATATTCCCGCTGACGCATTTCCTACGCATCACCCGCGCGGTGATGCTGAAGGGGGCCGAACTGCCGGCCGTGGCAACGGAGATCGGCTGGCTGGTGGTGTTCGTGGCTTTGTTTGCCGGCGTAGCATTGGTGCGATTCAGGCGGACACTGGATTAGACGCCGCACGACCTCCAGTCTTGCTACCAGCCTTCGCTCCTTGCTCCGCCCGTGGATGACGAAGGGAGAAATGCTTTCGCCAATCTCCATGGTTTATAACTGCCACTAACCGTTGAGCGATTTCGGGCCGCTGACGAAGGCGCTCCCCTTGACGTAAAACCGCAGCGGGCGATCGGCATCCTTTGTAATGCCGATCCGGATGCCTTGGGCGATGTCGCCGCCTTGATGCTCGTCGGTTGCCAGCCATAGCGGGCCTTTGCGGCAAAGATCGAGCCCGTCGAGCGAACGATCGATCCGCAGTGCCTGGGCTAGCCTTCCCGGTCCTCGCGCAAGGTCGCGCAAGCGCTCGATGCCGCGATTGAGCCGCATGAGCGCAATGCCTTCGAGCGGCTCGAGCGCCCTGATGAGCACGCCGGTTCCGACCCCTGGCATCTCGCTCGAGACGTTGAGCATGTAGGAGATGCCGTAGGCGAGATAGACATAAGCGTGCCCAGCCTCGAGAAACAACGAACGGTTGCGCGGCGTCTGGCCCCGGTAGCCGTGCCCGGCGGCATCGCCGGTCACATAGGCCTCGGTCTCGACGATGCGGCCGCTGGCGATGCCTTCGGGCAGTTCGCGCACCACGATCTTGCCGATGAGAGTGCGGGCAAGGGATGCCGTATCGTCGGGCAGCTCAGAACGCGTGAGCGGGCGGTAGATGACCATGTTCAGCCCGGCGACGATTTGGAGGCGGGCGAGGAGTGATCCAAGGCGAAACCTGCCTCAGATCCATGTCGGATCCTTTGGACATCCCGTCTCAAGCCGCGGCCATGATCCCGGCATAAGTGCCGAAATCGACATTGCCGCCGGACAGCACCACGGCAACGCATTTGCCGGACAGTTCGATCTCGCCCGACGACAGCGCCGCCAACGCCACGCAGCCGCCGGGCTCGACCACCAGCTTGAGATAGGCCATGGCGTCGCGCATCGCCTGTGCCGTCGCCTTGTCGGAAACGGCGATGCCGCCTGCCAGGTTCCTGCGGTTGATCTCGAAGGTGATCAGGCCGGGCTCCGCGGTCAGGATCGCGTCGCAGATCGACGCGTGGCCGGGTTCGTTCGACACCCTGGCGCCGGCGGCCAGCGACCGGCGGGTGTCGTCGAAATGCTCGGGCTCCACCGCCCAGACCGCAGTGTTGGGCGAGGCGTCCTTGACGGCAACCGAAATGCCGCTGGTCAGGCCGCCGCCGCCGCAGGGAATGACGACCGCGTCGAGGTCGACGCCAAGCGCTTTTGCCTGGCGCATCAATTCGAGGCCGATCGTGCCTTGGCCCGCAATGATGGCCGGGTCGTCGAAGGGTGGCACCAGCACCATGCCTCTTTCCACGTAAGGGCGAACCACGCTCATGCGGTCGTCGCGAAAGCGGTCGAACGGCACCACCTCCGCCCCCATCTTGCGGACGTTAGCGATCTTCATCGCCGGCGCGTCTGAAGGCATGGCGATGACCGCCTTGACGCCGAACATCGCGGCCGAAGCGGCGACACCCTGCGCATGATTGCCCGACGAGAAGGCGACGACGCCCTGGCTGCGTTCTTCGTCGCTCAGCGACGACAGCTTGTTGTAGGCACCACGGAACTTGAACGAGCCGGTACGCTGCAGCGTCTCCGGCTTGAACAGGATGCGGCCGCCGAAGCGCTTGTTCAGCTCCTGCGATTCGATCAACGGGGTTTCGACGATCAGGCCGGCGAGACGCGCGGCGGCGGCGTGGATGTCGGCGATGCCGGGAGGGGTGGTGGCGGTCATGTGAGGTCCAGTGGACAGGGGTCTTTCCATGATGCCCGCAAAGGGAGGCGGCGCACCATGGGAAAAATGTGACCGTTACAAGGTTTAGCGAGACGGTCGCCAACGCCTCGGCTGCACGCCCCCCTCTGGCCTGCGGACATCTCCCCACGGGTGGGGAGATCGGCTGGGTATCCGCTTTCGCCAATTTCCAACGTTGAAGAAGGGGCACACCTAATGAAGCTGACAATCTCCCCCACGTGGGGGAGATGTCCGGTAGGACAGAGGGGGGCGCCGTCCCGCCGCCGTCTCACGAGTTTCACCCCAACAGCGTCCTCTGCCTCTTGCTCCCGCCCAGCTTGCGCCAGTTGTTGAAGCGGTGGCTGGCGGCGGCAAAGGATATCTTCATCTGCTGGGCGACCGAATAGCGCGACTTGCCCTCGTCGAACATGCGGTAGCAGCACTCGACGCCTTCCTCGGTCAGTTTGCCGTCCGGCGCCTTGTTGTGCGGATTGGCGGGGTCGAATTTCTCGACCTGCTGCTCGACCAGGCCTTTCAGGCGCTGCAGATCGGCCTCGATGCTGGCGATGAGATCGAGAACGGGCTTTGGGTCATAGGGATGCGGAGGCTGTTTTGCCGTCATCTGCGGGTTCCTTGTTCTGGCTGGGTTGAATTATATAGGTGAACATTCACTGATAATGAAGGGGTCGGCCCGGCATGCGAGCTTCAACAATTCTTGACCGCGACCCAAGCGCGCAATTGACCGGAGGCACCTTGAGCCCTAGTTTAGAACTATTCTAAACTAGGGTGAATTCCTCATGCTTTCCCGTGTTTTCGGCTTCGGCCGCCGCCCCTTCGAATCGCTTTCCGAACAGGAGATCCTGGCGCTGGCCATTTCGTCCGAGGAGGATGACGGTCGCATCTATCGGGCCTATGCCGACGGCCTGACGGAAAACTTCCCGCAATCGGCAAAAGTGTTCGAGGAGATGGCCGAGGAAGAGGATGGCCATCGCGATTCGCTGATCGAGCTTTTCCGCAAGCGTTTCGGCGAGCGCATTCCGCTGATCCGGCGCGAACATGTGAAGGGCTATTACGAGCGCAAGCCCGACTGGCTGGTCCGGCCGCTCGGCATCGAGCA
>NZ_RZPL01000503.1:0-4360 GCF_004022805.1 Mesorhizobium sp. M7A.F.Ca.CA.002.04.1.1
GACCTGCGCCTATCCGGTGACCACGCTCAATCCGGGGGCCTCCGTCGGCCTCAAGCTCGGCTTCAAGCCGGCCGGAGGCTGGCAAGGCGGTGCTTTACGCAACTGCGCCACCTACAATTATGGCGCCAGCGGCAAGCCGCTGTTCGGCAGCCAGTCGAACGATCGCGGCTGTGCCTCGATCCCGATCTGCCGGCGCGGCGACCGTGACCGCGACTGCCGGCCGCCGGTGGAGAAGAAGGTCGACCTGATCCTGAAGAAGCGTGCCCGCGTCCCGGTCTGCTCGGCCGACGGCATCTGCACCTTCGTGATCGACATCATCAACAACGGCAGCGCCACCTACAATGGACCGCTGACGGTCATCGACAATTATCCCGGCGGCGCGCCGTCGTCCTCGACCTTCGGCCCGAACCCGCCCTGGACATGCGGACCGAACGGCCCCGGCCAGTTCCGTTGCGACAATGCCGGCATCTCGCTGCCTGCGGGCGCCTCGACGCCGATCTTCGTGAAGGCGGTCATGCCGGCCGGCTACCAGTCGGACACTGTCGAGAATTGCGCTGAGGTGAAGCCCATCCCCGGGGAAAACGACCTCACCAACAACAAGGCCTGCGCCAAGGAACGCTTCCGTCATCCCAATGGCGGCAAGCCGACCCTGCGCATCACCAAGGTGTGCAACGGCTCGCTCGCCGGTGCCGCGGTCGTCTCTTGCCGCATCACCGTCACCAGCCTTGGCACCGCTGCCCCCACCGGTCCGGTGCGGGTCAACGATGCCGCCACGCTGGTGGCCGGCGGCGCGCCCGTCCAGATCCAGACCGTCACCCCCGACGGCGCGGAATGGGCGTGCGGACCGGTTCCGGCCAATGCGCTGTCGTGCCAGATTCCCGGTGCCGTCATGACACCTGGAACCAGCCGCCACTTCGACGTGACGGTCTCGGCGAATGGCGCGTTCGAAAACTGCGCGCGCGGCTCCTATGGGCCTGCGCCGGGCGACGACGTCGTCTATCCCTTTGGCCAGGCCTGCGCCAAGGGCGGCGGTTCTTCGACCATCCGTGTCGAAAAGACCGGCGACCGCGAATGCAGGCTCGGCCAACCCTGCTCGTTCGAGATCACCATCATCAATGACGGAGCGACCGCCTTCTCCGGGCCGGTCCGCATCGGCGATGCGATCGGCGTGGAGGGGCTCGGCAGGCTGGAAGGCGTTGAGATCACCTCGATCGATCCGCCCTTCGGCTGCTCGCCGGAACCGGCAACCTTGCCTGCGTCCTGCATTGCCAACCTGACGCTCGGCGCCGGCGAAAGCCGGGTACACCATGTCACCGTGGTCATTCCCGACGACGGCCGCCTGGCCAATCTGCAGGGCAATGTCAGCGGCCAGAATTGCGTCGGCGTGCTGTCTCCCGACACACGGGTGCAGGGCGGTGGCGACGTGCTTGGCGGCGATCAGACCAATGTGCAGGGCGATCGCGGCAAGGCCTATGCCTGCCATCCCTTCACCATTAGCCAGGAGACGAGGAAGGAATGCTCGCAAGGCTTCGTCATGAACGATGCCGGCCGCTGCGTTTGCCCCGAAGGCACCACCTACCGCAACGGCCAGTGCTCGCCGGGCGGTGGTATCGTGCCGAAGCCGGAACAGCCGAAACGCTGTGTGCTGCTCGAGGGCCAGATCCGCACCGAGGACGGACGCTGCGTCTGCCCACGCGGAACCGGGCTCGAGAACGGCAGGTGCGTCAGGACCGACAAGCCCGAGCAGTGCACTATCCGTGGCCAGGTCCACAATGCGGATGGCGATTGTGTTTGCCCCAGGGGAACCGAGATCAGGGGCAATGCCTGCCGCCCGATCCAGCCAAAGCCGGAGCAGTGCACGATCCGTGGCCAGGTCCACGATGCCGATGGAGACTGTGTCTGCCCGCGAGGGACCGAGGTGCGCAATGGCGCCTGCCGTCCGATCCGGCCGAAGCCTGAGCAGTGCATCATCCGTGGCCAGGTCCACGACGCGGACGGAGACTGCGTCTGCCCGCAAGGCAACGAGGTCAGAAACGGCGCCTGCCGCCCGATCCGGCCAAGGCCTGACCAGTGCACCATCCGTGGCCAGGTCCACGACGCCGACGGCAATTGTGTCTGCCCGAGGGGTACCGAGGTGCGGGGCAATGCCTGCCGGCGCAAGCAGCCGACGCAGGAGCAGTGCGACGTACGCGGCCAGGTCCACAACAAGCGCGGCGAATGTGTCTGCCCGCGCGGCACCGAGGTGATCAACGGCGCATGCCGCAGGCAGGAGGTGGAATGCGCACCGGGCTCGCAGATGATCGATGGCCAGTGCCAGCCGATCATCAGGAGGCGCTGCCCGGAAGGCACGATCGGGCGCTACCCGAACTGCCGGGCGGTCCGCGGACAACCGTCGCTGGAGCTGAACCCCGGCCTGCTGCTGCAGCAGGTGCTGCAGGCGCAGGCCGCAGGTCGAACAGCGGCAGGACCAGGTTCCAGACAGAATCCTGAAGCTCCAGCAGCAATAACCACCTGCTCGACACGAGACCAGAAACCCCGCCGGAGCAATCCGGCGGGTTTTTCTTCGCGGCTGTGGGGACAAGCGGGAATTGGCCGCAGCATGATCGCGGATAACGGCACGCGTCCCAGCCTGCGCATCGACCGCGCCTGCACCCTCGACAAGTCGGCTGCGGCGCATTAGGCAGTCGATAGGGTGGCCAACGAGAAGGACACTCGGAAAGGCCGCATCCATGAGCAGAAAGACCCTGATTGCACCATCGGTGCTGGCATCGGATTTTTCCAAACTCGGCGATGAGGTCGAAGCGGTAGCGGCAGCCGGCGCCGACTGGATACATCTCGATGTTATGGACGGGCATTTCGTGCCCAACATCACCTTTGGCCCGCCAGTGATCAAGGCGATCCGCAACCGCACCAAGGCCTTCTTCGACTGCCATCTGATGATTGCCCCGGCCGACCCCTATCTGGCCGCTTTCGCCGAGGCCGGCTGCGACGGTTTGACCGTCCATGCCGAGGCCGGCCCGCATCTTGACCGCTCGCTGCAGACCATCAGGAATCTTGGCAAGAAGGCCGGTGTGTCGCTCAATCCGGCGACGCCGGAAAGCGTGGTCGAATACGTGCTCGACCGGCTCGACCTGATCCTGATCATGACCGTCAATCCGGGCTTCGGCGGCCAGGCCTTCATCCCAGCGATCGTCGACAAGGTGAAGCGGGTCAAGGCCCTCATCGGAGGCCGGCCAATCCGAATCGAGATCGACGGCGGTGTTTCAGCCGAAACCGCGCCGCTGGTCACCGCTGCCGGCGCCGACGTGCTGGTGGCGGGCGCCGCCATCTTCAAAGGCGGCAGCGTCGAGGCTTATCGGCAGAACATCCAGGCGATCAGGACGGCAGCCGATAAGGCAGCCGATTGACCAGCAGTGTTCCCGCGTCAGCCCTGCATGCCGGCTAAGGTTCTGGTGCCGGGCGGGTTTGTGAAGCTTTTGGGGCAACGGCATCGGATGTGAGCGATTGCCTGATTCGGTTTTCAGCTCCGTCGTCTATGCCCAAAGCAGACAGTTGATCTCGCACGAATACAAAAGAACAAAAAGAACAGGTTCTCCTGCGTGCATACAAAACATGTTAAGTGCCCGCAGGTTGTGAAAAAGCGCGGAATTACAGCATTGAACTCCGAAATGCCGCATATTCCTTTGTGCTAAAGTACAATAACGTGATCTTCTGCTTGAGCAGGCGAATCTTCGCCCTGTATGGTACAAGTACGAGAAGGCGAATGCTTTCGGATCGCCCGGGACAAGTCCTGGGGACAAGGAGTCGCTTTGACATACGGAGCTGCCAATCTGAACGACGACGCTGCCGGACCGAAGAGCACGCTTGCCACTACGGTCTATCAGCAATTGCGGGACGATCTTCTCGGCGGTGTCCTTGAAGCCGAGAGCAAGCTGCGGGTCGAGTGGGTGGTCTCCAAATATGGAGCCGGCGCCTCGCCTGTCCGCGAAGCCCTCAATCGCCTCGCCTCGGAAGGGCTTCTCGGCCGGCACGACCAGCGCGGCTTCTTCATCATGCCGGTCAGCGCCTCGGAACTCGAGGAGCTGACGCGCACCCGCTGCTGGCTCGAGGAGCGAGCGCTTCGCGAATCCATCACCCACCGCACCGCCGAATGGGAAGAACAGCTCGTGCTGGCGCTGCATCGCCTGGGACGCGCGTCACGTCTGGCACCGCAGAATCTCTTCTCGCTCAATCCCGATTGGGAGAGGCTGCATCGCATCTTCCACAGGGTGCTGATTTCGGCCTGCCGGTCGCAATGGCTGGTGGGCTTTTGCGACCAGCTCTCCGATCACGCCTATCGCTACCGGCAAATGGCCAATGA
>NZ_RZPL01000504.1:0-4346 GCF_004022805.1 Mesorhizobium sp. M7A.F.Ca.CA.002.04.1.1
GCCTGGATCAAGGAGCGCTGGGGCGGCAAGCTGATCCTCAAGGGCATTCTCGACAAGGAGGACGCGCTGATGGCGGCCAAGACCGGCGCCGACGCGATCATCGTTTCCAACCATGGCGGGCGCCAGCTCGATGGTGCGTCGTCGTCGATCGGCGTGCTGGAAGAGATTGCCGACGCGGTCGGCGACACGATCGAAGTGCATATGGATGGCGGCATCCGCTCCGGCCAGGATGTCCTGAAGGCGCTTTGCCTCGGTGCCAAGGGAACCTATATCGGCCGGCCGTTTCTTTACGGCCTGGGGGCGCTTGGCAAGGAAGGGGTTACCAAGGCGTTGGAAATCATCCGCAAGGAGATGGACATCACGCTGGCGCTGTGCGGAAAGCGTCTTGTCACCGACATGGGCAAGGACCAGCTCCGGCGCCAGGTCCCGTGACCGCCTGACCACGGAGACACCGAAAAGTTGGCAGAATCCGGCATCCATTTTCTCGACGCGCATGGGCCGGACGGCATCCGTCTCTATGCGATCGGCGACGTCCACGGCCGGCTCGACCTGCTGGCCGCCATGCATCTGCGCATCAGGGCCGAGATCGAGCAGGAGGCGCCTGCCGACTGGCGCGTCATCCATCTTGGCGACTATGTCGACCGCGGGCCGGACTCGAAGGGCGTCATCGATTTCCTGATCGAAGCGCAAGAGCGAGACCCTCGTCACCTGATGCTGGCCGGCAACCACGACATCGGCTTTCTCGATTTTCTCAAGACCCCTGACCCGGAAGGGCTTTTCATCCGGTTCGGCGGCATCCAGACGGCACAGTCTTACGGCGTAACGATCAGTGAAGGCACAAGCGTGTGGTTCGGCAAGGCCGAATCGGCCGTGCGCAGAGGACATCAGGCACTGGTCGAGGCCGTGCCGCAAAGCCACATCGACTTCCTGCGATCGCTGCCGTTTTCCGTGACTTTCGGGGACTTCTTCTTCTGCCATGCCGGCATCAGGCCGGGCATTCCTCTGGAGAAGCAAAACCCGCAGGATCTGATCTGGATCCGCGACGTCTTCCACAACCACCCCGACCTCTATCCGAAGATCGTGGTGCACGGCCACACGCCGGTGCCGGAGGCGGAAGTGATGGCAAACCGCGTCAATGTCGACACGCTTGCCTGGCAATCAGGCATGCTGAGCGCGCTCGTCATCGACGGCGCGGACAAACGCATCCTGACAATGACGATTAAGGAAGCTTGAGCGCCGCGCGTCGGAGGACGCGAAAGACGCTTCCCGCTTTAGCGCAGCGAGGCGGTGACGCCGTAACCGTCGACGGCGTTGTGGTTGTTGGCTGCGTCGGCGGCATAGATGCCGAGACCGCACAGCACGATGGCGGACAACATGGCAAAGGACAGAAGCGCTGCTTTCACGGAGGTCATCTCTTGTTGAGCTTTCTGCATCTGTGCACCAGGCGGTTACCAATGCGTTGAAACGGAGAATTCGCTTCAAAGTTTCGACGATTTTGCGCTTCTAGGCATGTTCTGTATCAACGGTGTGTCGCGCGGGTCACACAAAAGGTTCATAGCCGTTGCACAGAAGATGCAGAGCGCGCGCCTTCTAGGATGGCGGGCGGACACAAGCCAAGAATGAAACCGTTTTCCCCAGGCGGTTTCACCGCCGCGTGCCAATTATGTCACGCTGGAGGGTACGGAGAGACCAACGCTCAGATGGTCGCTACCCAGGCCCGGGCAATGGCGAGGCCAGCGGCATCCGCATCGGGCCCGTTGCGGGCCATTTCGCCATCGAGCTTGCCGGCCCAGTCGGGATGGCGCGCAGCGATGGTCGGGGCAAAGGACGCGCTCCAGTCCTTGACCATCGGCCGGTCGGCCTCGAAATGAAACTGGAAACCGTACACGGCTCGGCCGACGCGAAACGCCTGGTTCTCGGCGACCTCGTTGCCGGCAAGCCGTACGGCGTTTTCGGGCAACACGAAGGTGTCGTCGTGCCATTGGAAGATCGGGAACTTTGCCGGTAGAGCGCCCAGAACCGGATCGGCCTTGGCGTCAGGCGTCAGCGACACGCCGTGCCAACCGAACTCATTGGCGCCGCCGATACGGTTCTCGCCACCAAAGGCACGAGCGACGAGCTGGCTGCCCAGGCAGATGCCGAGCACGGCGCGATCCTTGTCGGCAAAGTCGCGGGTCAGTTCGAGCAGTGCCGGGAAATAGGGATACTCATCGTCGGCCAGCGCATTCTGGCCCCCGCCGAGCACCACCATGGCATCATGCCCGGCCGCGTCATCCGGCAGGGGATCGCCCCTGTAAGGGAGACGCAGGTCGAGATCGGCGCCCGCTTCCGCAAGTGCTGCGCCGACCTGGCCGAGGCCGGTATTGTCGTAGTTCTGGACCACCAGCACCCGCATCGCAAAACCCTGCTGACATGAAAAAGCTGCGACGAGCGATATCATGCCGCTCGCATTGCAGCCAAGATGCGTGTCCGGAGAGAAAACTATGCCACTGCAGAACCGGGTCGATCCGTTCGGCGCCATCCATGCCGTGCCCGATCGCGGCATGTTCACCGGCAATCGCGGCATCATCCACGACCCCGAGACGAAGACGCTCAAGAAAAAGCGCTGGGCGCTTCAAGCCTGGATCATCTGCGTCTGCCAATTCCGAAATGTGCGGCGCGAACCGATGGGCCGCAACAGGAAGGGCGGTAAAGCGGGCTGGACCGAGCTGTTCTTCCTCGACGAGGTGACCGCACTGGCGGCCGGGCATCGCCCCTGCTTCTTTTGCCAGCGCGAACGGGCCAGGGATTTCGTCGGCCGCTTCGGCGAAGCCTTCGGCATCGCCGAACCGCGCGCGCCGATGGTCGACAAGCGGCTGCACAAGGAGCGGCTGGCGTCAGGCGGCAAGCCGCCGGTGATTGCGGTTGAAGACCTTGCCGGCCTGCCGGACGGCGTCGTGGTTGCGGATGGCGGCACTGTTTATGCCCTGCGTAGCGGCAAGGCACTGCGCTGGTCCTTTGCGGGATATGAGCACCCCAACGATTTCGACATGCTCAAAAGCAAGACACTCTCGCTACTGACGCCGGCCACGACGCTCTGCGTGCTGCGGCACGGCTTTCGGCCGGTGTGGCATCCGACCGCCGAGGCTTGACGCCGGCGGCCGGCTCGCTCATTCCTCGGCGATGCGCGCCAATTACAAAATGCAACGTCTGTTCGTGACCGACGATCTCGCGCCGGACATCGAATTCGAGGCCGGCCAACAGCAGAGCCACTATCTCCTGCATGTGCTGCGGCTTGGCGAAGGCGCCGAAATCCTGGTGTTCAATGGCCGCGACGGCGAGTGGTCGGCGGCCATATCGGCGAAGACGAAAAGGGCGGTGCGGCTGAAGGTGTCGGCGCTGCAGCGGCCGCAGCCGCCTCTGCCCGATCTCGTCTACTGCTTTGCGCCGCTGAAGCAGGGCCGGCTCGATTATCTCGTGCAGAAGGCGGTCGAGATGGGCGCCGGCATCCTGCAGCCGGTCATTACCCAGCACACGCAAGTGGCCAAGCCGTCGATCGATCGCCTGCGCGCCAATGTCGTCGAAGCCGCCGAGCAATGCGGCATCCTGGCGGTGCCTCAGGTGCGCGAAGCCGAAAAATTCGACCGCCTGTTGACCGGCTGGGACACAGAGCGACGGCTGATCTTCTGCGACGAGGATGCTTCGACCAACAATCCGCTGGCCGCGCTGCAGGCGGTCAAGGAAAAGAAGCTTGGGCTGCTGGTCGGGCCGGAGGGTGGCTTTTCCGACGACGAGCGCAAGATGCTGCGCGCCCTGCCCTTCGTCACCGCCATTCCGCTCGGCCCGCGTATCCTGCGCGCCGATACGGCGGCGGTGGCCGCATTCGCGGTGATGCAGGCAACGGTCGGAGACTGGTGAGACGTCATCCCTTGCAAGGGACGCAGAGTTCCAGCAACGTTCAATTCCTGTTGACCTGTGGCTCAGGATTTTTCGCTTGATCGTCTGCTGACATTTCGTCCATTTACCGCCGGCGGTCATCCGGCCGCCTCTGAGGGTACCATCATGGCGCGCGATACGACCGATTTCCGCCCGATCGAAGGTGTCGACGAACTCGTCGAGCACCTGGCCGAAGGCAACAAGCCGCGCGACAAATGGCGCATCGGCACCGAGCACGAGAAATTCCCCTTCTATGTCGACGGCAATGCACCGGTCCCCTATGGCGGCGAGCGCGGCATCCGCGCCATCCTCGAAGGCATGCAGGAAAAGCTCGGCTGGGACCCGATCGTCGATGACGGCCGCATCATCGGCCTGGTCGAACCGACCGGCCAGGGTGCGATTTCGCTGGAACCCGGCGGCCAGTTCGAGCT
>NZ_RZPL01000505.1:0-4341 GCF_004022805.1 Mesorhizobium sp. M7A.F.Ca.CA.002.04.1.1
GTTTCTGCTCCGCCTGGATCAAGAGCGGATCGCCCTCCATCAGGCCGAGCGGCCCCAGACCCTGCGCACCCATGAACATGCGGCGCGCATAGAAATTGCGCGTCACGTCGTTGTCGAAGGGCGACAGGATGATGTTCTGCTCGCGATAAATGGTGCCGCCCGACAGCATCACCGTATTCTTGGAATGCTTGAGCAAATGCTCGGCGATGGGGAACGAATTGGTGAAGATCGGCATGCGGCGGCCGGTCAGGAAATGCACCATCTGGAAGGTGGTGGTGCCGCCATTGATGATGATCGGTTCGCCGTCGTTGCACAGCTCGACCGCTTCACGCGCAATCGCCCGCTTCTGCGAGGCGTTGATGGTTTCGTTGACGGAAAAGGGCCGGCCGGCCAGCCCGATGAACTGCGGCGGCGAGATTGCCTCGGCGCCGCCGCGCACGCGGCGCAGGCGCTTCTGGACGTGGAGAGCCGCGATATCGCGCCGGATCGTCGCCTCGGAGGACTCCGTCAGGTCGACCATCTCCTGCACCGTCACCACAGGCTTTTCCTGGACGGCGGACAGAATGATCCTGTGGCGCTCTTTTTCGTGCATGGTTCCTCCCTGCCCGGGCATCTAGGCACCCAAAACGCGCAGTGTCAATCATTTCCGATCATATAATTTCATTGTGCAGTGCAGTATGATCGATATTGATCGTTTGTGATTGACAAGCCGAGCGCTTCCGTGGAAATTCGGGGCCAAATGGCCGCGCCTTCTGCGTGCCTTCGGGAGGATTTCTTATGCTCGACAAGCGCACCGGCGCGCGCCTCGCCAATCTGTGGGACGAGGCCAAGGCTCACGCCATGAGCGGGCCGGAACTTCTGGTCTACCGTTCGAACACACTTGGTTCCGACAAGCGGGTCACCAACTATGGCGGCGGCAACACGTCGTCGAAGATCTGGCAGAAAGACCCGCTCACCGGCGAGGATGTCGAAGTGCTGTGGGTCAAGGGATCGGGCGGCGACAGCGCCTCGATCAAGCTGGACGGCTTTGCCACGCTCTACATGGACAAGCTGCGCGCGCTCAAAGGCCTCTATCGCGGCGTCGAGCACGAAGACGAGATGGTCGGCTTCCTGCCGCACTGCACCTTCAACCTCAATCCGCGTGCGGCTTCGATCGACACGCCGCTGCATGCCTACGTGCCGAAGCCCTTTGTCGACCACATGCATCCCGATGCCATCATCGCCATTGCCGCGGCGAAGGATTCGAAGGCGCTGACGAAAGAAATCTTCGGCGAGGCCATCGGCTGGCTGCCGTGGAAGCGCCCTGGCTTCGAACTTGGCCTGTGGCTGGAGAAATTCTGCCTCGAACACCCAGCCGCCAAGGGCGTCATCCTGGAAAGCCACGGCCTGTTCACCTGGGGCGACACCCCCAGGGAATGCTACGAGACGACGATCTCAGTGATCAACCAGGCGATCGAATGGTTCGAGCGCCGCTCCGAGGGTGTCGCTATCTTCGGCGGTGAAGCGGTCAAGTCGCTCGACGCCACTGAGCGCCGTGCCATCGCGGCCAAACTGATGCCGAGGATTCGCGGCCTGATCTCGGAAAGGAGCCACAAAACAGGCCATTTCGACGATTCCACTGCTGTGCTCGAATTCGTCAACTCCAGGGATCTGCGCCCGCTGGCGGCACTCGGCACCTCATGCCCCGACCATTTCCTGCGCACCAAGATCCGCCCGCTGGTCATCGAATTCGATCCGGCAAAGCCCGATGTCGATGCCGTCATCGCGCGTCTTGCCGACGACATCGCCGAATATCGCGTTGGCTACCAGGCCTATTACGACAGCTGCAAGCATCCGGACTCGCCCGCCATCCGCGATCCCAATGCCGTCGTCTACCTGATGCCCGGCGTCGGCATGTTCACCTTCGCCGGCGACAAGGCGACGGCGCGCATCTCGGGCGAATTCTATGTCAACGCCATCAACGTCATGCGCGGCGCCTCCACCGTGTCGTCTTATGTCGGCCTGCCTGCACAGGAAGCCTTCGACATCGAGTACTGGCTGCTCGAAGACCTGAAGCTGCAGCGTATGCCGAAGCCGAAGTCGCTTGCCGGCCAGATCGCCCTGGTCACGGGTGGCGCCGGCGGCATCGGCCGCGCCACGGCCAACCGCCTGCTGCGCGAAGGCGCCTGCGTGGTGCTGGCCGACATCGACGAGACAGCACTGGCCAGCGCCAATGACGAACTGGCGAAAGTCTACGGCAGGGACTTCGTGCGGCCGGTGCTGATCAATGTCACCTCGGAGGAGCAGGTCATTTCGGGCTTTGCCGAGACAGCGGTCGAGTTCGGCGGCATCGACATTCTGGTATCGAATGCAGGGCTGGCCTCCTCGGCGCCGATCGAGGAGACGACGCTGGCGCTGTGGAACAAGAACATGGACATCCTGTCGACCGGTTATTTCCTGGTCTCGCGGGAAGCGTTCCGGCTGTTCCGCGCGCAGAAGATTGGCGGCAACGTCGTCTTCGTCGCCTCCAAGAACGGCCTTGCCGCATCGCCGAACGCCGCCGCCTATTGCACCGCCAAGGCTGCCGAGATCCATCTCGCCCGCTGCCTGGCGCTGGAGGGCGCGGAGGCGCAGATCAGGGTCAATGTCGTCAACCCGGACGCGGTGCTGCGCGGCTCGAAGATCTGGACCGGCGAGTGGAAGGAACAGCGCGCCGCCGCCTACAAGATGTCGACCGACGATCTGGAGGAGCACTATCGCTCGCGTTCGATGCTGAAGCGCTCGGTCTTCCCGGAAGACATCGCAGAGGCGATCTATTTCCTGGCGTCCGACATGTCGGCCAAGTCGACCGGCAACATCATCAATGTCGACGCGGGCAACGCCCAGTCGTTCACGCGCTGAGCGGAGGGGACGATGGAACACATCATCTCCGCCGACCTCGTCGACAAGGACAACGCCGCGCGCAAGGCAAACCTCGAGCGCGACTACGCCTCGCTCGGCGAGCGGCTCGACCGTCGCGGCATCGCCATCGACGCTATCAGAGACAAGGTCGAGAAATTCGCGGTGGCGATCCCGTCCTGGGGCGTCGGCACCGGCGGCACGCGCTTTGCCCGCTTTCCCGGTGCCGGCGAGCCACGCGATATCTTCGACAAGATCGAGGATTGCGCCGTCATCCAGCAATTGACGCAGGCGACGCCGACCGTTTCCCTGCACATTCCGTGGGACAAGGCCGATCCGAACCGGCTGAAGCAAGCGGCCTCGCGCTTTGGCCTCGGCTTCGACGCCATGAACTCCAACACCTTTTCCGACGCCAAGGACCAGAAGCTCTCCTACAAATTCGGCTCGCTGTCGCATGCCGACGCCGGCACGCGCCGGCAAGCGGTCGAGCACAATCTCGAATGCATCGAGATCGGCAAGACGCTCGGCTCCAAGGCGCTGACGGTGTGGATCGGCGACGGTTCGAACTTTCCCGGCCAGGTCAATTTCGCCAAGGCATTCGAGCGCTATCTCGACGCCATGAAAGAGGTCTACGCCGGACTGCCCGCCGACTGGAAGCTGTTCAGCGAGCACAAGATGTACGAGCCGGCCTTCTATTCCACCGTCGTGCAGGACTGGGGCACCAACTACATGATCGCGCAGGAGCTGGGCGACAAGGCGTTCTGTCTCGTCGACCTCGGCCACCATGCCCCAAACGTCAACATCGAGATGATCGTGTCGCGGCTGATCCAGTTCAAAAAACTCGGCGGCTTCCACTTCAACGATTCGAAATATGGCGACGACGATCTCGATGCCGGTTCGATCGATCCTTACCGGCTGTTTCTCGTCTTCAACGAACTGGTCGACGCCGAACTTTCCGGCGCCGAGGGGTTCGACCCGGCCCACATGCTCGACCAGAGCCACAACGTCACCGATCCGATCGAAAGCCTGATGCTATCGGCGGTCGAGGTGCAGCGCGCCTATGCGCAGGCGCTGCTGGTCGACCGCAAGGCGTTGGAAGATTTTCAGGATAGCAATGACGCGCTGATGGCGACGCAGACGCTGAAAGCGGCCTACCGCACCGATGTCGAGCCGATCCTCGCCATGGCGCGGCTGAAGACCGGCGGCGCCATCGACCCGGTCGCCGCCTATCGAGCGGCGGGTTACCGCGCCAAGGTTGCAGCGGAACGCCCTGCAGTCGCTGGCGGTTCGGGCGGCATTGTCTGAGGCCGAGCCGGCCCCCTCATCCGGCCGCTTTGCGGCCACCGCCCTCCGGGCGTTCGTTGTTCGAAAAGCCAAGCAGTTGGCTTTTCGCCCGCTGCGCGGACCACGCCTCACCCCCGCAGGGAGAAGAGACTGGCGTCAGCGCTGACACCTCCTCTCCCC
>NZ_RZPL01000506.1:0-4340 GCF_004022805.1 Mesorhizobium sp. M7A.F.Ca.CA.002.04.1.1
GCTGCTTGCGTAAAGACCATCGCGGCTCAGGGCGGCAGGGGCAATTTCGATTTTCTGATGCGCTGTGCAGTTCGTCAGTGTGGAAAAAGAGGATGAGGAATCGTCGGTTGTGTGCTCTGCCGGATTTCACCTGTCGCAAAGCTCAGCCCGATGCCGGCAGCGTGCCGCGATCCCCGTGACGGTACTTTCCTGAGTGACGGGAATGTCAAGTAAGGCACAAGCGGGCCCTGCTCTCCCTGGGTTTCCGTCCTACAGGCCGTTTCCATCGATCATCGCCATCAGGCAATCGCCAGCTTGTGTGCCGCTGATGCCCAGATCACGCACGCTGTTCATGTGGTTTCGGTCATTCAGGCGGAGGTCGCTGACAGGGTGCCCCTGCGCGCGCAAGCGCTTTCCGAAGTCGGCGGCCTGCTGGTGAAAAGGTGACGTTTCCTGATCTCCGACGAGAATGGTCGCTGCCGTCTCCGGGTCATGCCACCGCGTCATTGGGGTGAAGGCAGCTGCCTCCTCATCGGTGATGCCGATTAACGGCTGGAGGAAGGAGGTCTGAAGGGGCTTGAGGTCGTAAAGGCCGCCTAGCAGCAGCGCCGCACGTATGCGCGACGGCATTGGCGCCTTTTCGAACAGGAATGTGGCCAGGTGCGCACCCGCCGAATGACCACTTACGCTTAGCCGGGCAGGGTCGCCGCCATGGGCGGCTATATTGTCCAGCACCCATTGTTTGGCACGCCGGATCTGGTCGACGATTGCCGCCATCCTGAATTCGGGCATCAGCGCATAATCGACGATGACCGCGATCGCCCCAGCTTTGGTGACTGTGTTCGCTACATAAGAATAGTCGCTTCTGGAGAACATGCGCCAGTAGCCACCATGGATGAAGATGTGCACGGGAAGATCCCTGCGCACACCGGGCGGAAAGAACAGGTCCAACCTTTCGGCCTCGCCCTCGCCATAGGCGATACCCGCCGATATCGGCAGGGTCGCCCGGGTTTCGGCGCTGCGAGTCACTATGTCGGCCACGATATCGTCAAAATCGGCCACATGGTCGCGCGTGCGGAAAGGGTCCTTTGACATGACTGCCGGTTCAGAAGGTGACGGCAATATATTTAGCCTCCATGAACTCGGCGATGCCGTGGTGCTGGCCGCCTTCGCGGCCAAGGCCGCTCTGCTTGACGCCTCCGAATGGTGCGGCCGGATCCGACATCAGTCCCCGGTTGAGGCCGATCATGCCGGCCTCGATCCCCGACGCCACCCGCATGCCGCGCCCAACATCGCGTGTGTATATATAAGCGGCCAGGCCATATTCCGTGTTGTTAGCATGGGCGATGGCCTGGGCCTCGGTGTCGAAGCGTGTGATAGGTGCCACCGGGCCGAAAATCTCCTCGTGCGCCATCTCCGCATCCGGCGGCACCTCGGACAGCACTGTTGGCGGATAGAAGAATCCTTCTTCCTCCGAAATCGCCCCGCCGCAAAGCACCTTGGCTCCCCGGCCCACCGCGTCCTTGACCAGGCGATCGATCTTGTCGACAGCCTTTCTGGTGATCATCGGCCCGCACTCGGTGTCGGCATTCGGGCCCGCCCCCACCTTAAGTGCCGCCATGCGCTTGCGGAGCCCGTCGGCAAAAGCATCATAGATTCCCGATTGCACATAGAGGCGATTGGCGGCGGTGCAGGCTTCGCCGGCGTTGCGCATCTTGGCGATCATCGCGCCATCGAGGGCGGCGTCGAGATCGGCATCGTCGAAGACGACAAACGGGGCATTGCCGCCGAGTTCCATAGAACACGAAATGACATGCTTTGAAGCCTCGCCGAGCAAGGTTCGGCCGACACCCGTCGACCCCGTGAAGGACAGCTTCCTGACCCGCGGATCGGCAAGCATGGCCGAAGTCAGCGGCCCGGGACTGGTCGTGGTCAGCACGTTGACGACGCCGGCAGGCACGCCGGCTTCGCTGTAGAGTGCCGCCAGCGCATAGGCCGTCAGTGGTGTTTCGCTGGCCGGCTTCAGGACGACAGTGCAGCCTGCCGCCAGCGCCGGCGCGATCTTGCGGGTCGCCATCGCGGCCGGAAAATTCCACGGTGTGATCAGCACGCAAATTCCGATCGGCTCATAATCGACCACGATCCGGTTGGTGCCGGATGGCGCGGTGCCGAATTCACCGGTGATCCGGACCGCCTCTTCGGCATTCCAGCGGAAGAACTCGGCGGCATAAGCCACTTCGCCGCGCGCGTCGCGCAGCGCCTTGCCGTTCTCCAGCGAGATCAGCATGGCGAGCGTTTCGGAGCGTTCGACCATCAGTTCGAAACAGCGCCGAAGGATTTCCGAGCGTTTGCGCGGCGCAGTTTCCCGCCATCTCCTAGCTGCTTTGGCCGCCGCCTCGACGGCGGCGGTGGCGTCCTCGACCGTCGCATCGGGAACCGCCGCGATCACCGCCCCGGAGGAGGGATCGACGACATCGATGAGCCGACCGTCGGAGGACGACCGCCAAGTGCCGTCGATGTAGAGTCCGTGCGAAAAACCGCGCACGTCATAGCCATCCTGGTCGAGTTGCTGAGTGTTCAAATTCATCGCTTTGTTCCGTTTCTCACATAACGCAGGCGGCGAGGTCGCCGTCATGGGCAGCCTGGACGAGGCGTCGCATCGTGCCGAGATCGAACGCACGCGGATTGTTCTTGATCAGGCGGTCGATGCCGAGCGCTTGCTCGGCGGTCCACTCAAGCTTATCGGCAGGGAGGCCCAGATCCGCCAATGTTGGCGTAATACCGATCGCCGCGAACAATCGCCTGATCTCCTCGATCGTGGCGGCTGCCATCGCGTCGGCGGTTCGCGCCTTGGCCTCCAAGCCAAGTGCCGCGCCGATCTCTGCCATCTCGTGAGCGGCGACGCGGCTGTTATAGGTCATCACGTAAGGCATCATTGTGGCCACGCCCAAACCATGGGCGGTGTGGGTGAGGGCGCCTGCCGGGTATTGCACGGCATGCGCCGCCGCCGTGCCGGCGGTGCCGAACGCGCAGCCCGCCGCCAGAGCGCCCATCATGACATCGGCACGCGCGTCGGCATCCGTGCCGTCGCTGCAGGCTTTCTCCAGACTCCGGCCAAGCAGCTTTATCGCGAGCAACGCGAAATGGTCTGTCAGCGCAGTCTTGCCGATGAAGACATGCTGTTGCGGCAGATTGGGATCTTCACCGCGCCGCATGGCGGTGAAGGCCTCAATCGCATGGGTCAAAGCGTCGGCGCCGGCGATCGCGGTCAGGCCAGGCGGACAGGTCATTGTCAGCTCGGGATCGCACAGAGCGACCGCGGCGATAAGGTGAGGGCTCGATATGCCGACCTTGAGCGTCCGGTCCGGGTCGGAAATCACCGCGACCGGCGTCACCTCGGAGCCGGTGCCGGCCGTGGTGGGTACGGCGATCAGCGGCAGTGTCTGACCCGGCACCTTGAACTCCCCGTAATAGTCCTGGAGCTTGCCGCCATGGCTGAGCAGCAGGGTGGCGCATTTGGCGAAATCGAGACAGCTGCCGCCGCCGATGCCGATCACCATATCCGGCCCGAACCCCTTCGCTTCCTCGACGCAGATGCCGACCGTATCGCGTGGCACGTCGGGCAGAACACGATCATGCACCAGGACCTCGATCGAGGCTGACTGAAGGGACTTGATAATGTCGGCGAATACCGTTGTGCCCGCGAAACGCTCGTCGGTGCAGACCAGCGCGCGTCGGCCGAACCGGGCGGCGACCGTCGGCAGCACATGGCGTTGCCCCTTCCCGAACAGGATTTCACGCGGCAACCGCAGGGCGGCGAAGAGGGTCATGATTGTTCCTTTGACGGCTGCTGACTGGAAACGGAGGCATTGAACTCGGTCTGGATCGGACGGTTTAAGAGTGTGTCTCTCGCACTTAAAAGATATCCGCTTTAAAATCGTATAGGATATAGGATTGCATCCGCGGAACCATCGTGTTAGCAGTCCTCACTGTCAAGAGGCAAAATATGCAGACCGCAAACTTACCCGACCCAAGCGACGCCAGCATTGGAGCTGGTCGCATCCAGCGCGCCAACAGTCTCGTCGAAGATGTCTATGAAGCCATCTTCGCGCAGTTGATGGCGCTGAAGATCCCCCCCGGCTCGCGCATCACAGTCGACAGCTTGGTCAAGGAATTCAACGTCTCGCACACGCCGATCCGGGAAGCCCTCGGACGGCTCGAAGGCGAAGGCCTGGTGCTCAAGACGCATCTGATCGGTTATCGTGCCGCGCCCCAGATCACCCGGCGCCGTTTCGACGAATTATACGAGATGCGTCTGCTGCTCGAGCCGCATGGCGCCGCAAAGGCCGCCGCAACGATGG
>NZ_RZPL01000507.1:0-4333 GCF_004022805.1 Mesorhizobium sp. M7A.F.Ca.CA.002.04.1.1
CGGTAGCCACGGATGATGCCGGCTTCCTCCAGGCGCTTGACGCGGCGCAGGCATGGCGGTGCCGAAATGCCGACGCGGTTCGACAGTTCGACATTGGTCATGCGGCCGTCGCCCTGCAATTCGCGCAGGATCTTCCAGTCGATGGCGTCGAGGTCGGCCTTGAGCGGCATGAGGGCTCTCGATCATGAGGGGCAACACGCAAGAATCTTGCGTGATTTTGTAATTAAACGACTTCGCTGTCCATTCCATCCTTCGCCCGGAATATTTCGCGGGATCCGCAGGCGACAGGGTGTGACAAAGCTTTCCGGGGACGAACTCCAACTTGCCTTGCTGGCGTCGTGGGCAACACTTACATTACGCGCGACAATGATCGAGTTTTCCATGCCGCAATTGCCGGCAGCCCTCCGCAGAGGCTTTAGATGACCACCAAGCACGCGCCCGTTCTCATCATCGGTTCCGGCCCGGCCGGCTATACGGCGGCGGTCTACGCCGCCCGCGCCATGCTGAAGCCGATGCTGGTCGCCGGCCTGCAGCAGGGCGGGCAGTTGATGATCACCACCGATGTCGAGAACTATCCCGGCTTCGCCGACCCGATCCAGGGTCCGTGGCTGATGGAGCAGATGCTGAAACAGGCCGAGCATGTCGGCACCGACATCATCAACGACATCATCACCGAGGTCGACCTCAACGTGCGACCGTTCCGTGCCAAGGGCGATTCCGGCACCACCTACACCGCCGACGCGCTGATCATCGCGACCGGCGCGCAAGCGAAATGGCTGGGCATCCCGACCGAGCAGGACTTTATGGGTTTTGGAGTCTCGGCCTGCGCCACCTGCGACGGCTTCTTCTACCGGGGCAAGGATGTCGCGGTGATCGGCGGCGGCAATTCGGCGGTGGAAGAGGCGCTCTATCTGTCCAATCTCGCCAAGAGCGTGACGGTGATCCACAGGCGCAGCGATTTTCGCGCCGAACGTATCCTGCGCGAGCGGCTTCTGAAAAAGGACAATGTCCGCGTCATCTGGGACACGATCGTCGACGAGATCACCGGTCGGCCCGGCAAGACGCCGCTGCCGCCCTCGGTCGAAGGGCTGAAGCTCAAGCATGCGGGGACCGGCGAGGTGTCGCACCTCAAGATCGACGGTGTGTTCGTGGCCATCGGCCATGCGCCGGCGGTTGAACTGTTCGCCGGCAAGCTCAAGCAGAAGCCGAACGGCTATCTGTGGACGGCGCCGGATTCGACCCGCACCGATGTGCCGGGCGTGTTCGCGGCCGGCGATGTGACCGACGATATCTACCGCCAGGCGGTGACGGCAGCGGGGCTTGGCTGCATGGCCGCACTCGAGGCGGAGAAGTATCTGGCCGGCATCGAAGTGCATCGCGAAGCGGCCGAGTAGAGAGTTCAGAGAGCGGCTTAGAAACGCCGTGTAAAAGCCTGATTTTTCATTCAGACGCCAAAACAGAACGAGGGGAATCATGGCGTTGGACTGGGACAAGCTACGCGTGTTTCACGCTGCGGCGGAGGCGGGGTCGTTTACCCATGCGGCCGAGACATTGCATCTGTCACAATCGGCGATCTCGCGGCAGGTCAGCGCGCTCGAGCATGATGTCGGCGTGCCGCTGTTCAACCGCCACGCCCGCGGGCTGGTGTTGACCGAGCAGGGTGAGATGCTGTTTCGCACGGCGCATGACGTGCTGATGAAGCTGGAGACCATCAAGTCCCGGCTGACCGAGACCAAGGATCGCCCGTCGGGCGTGCTGCGGGTGACGACGACGGTGGGGCTGGGCGCCGGCTGGCTGACCGAGCGGGTGCAGGAATTCATCGAACTCTATCCTGAAATCAGCCTGCAGTTAATCCTCGCCAACGAGGAGCTCGATCTCACCATGCGCCAGGCCGATTGCGCCATTCGGCTGCGCCAGCCGCAGCAGCCGGACCTGATCCAGCGCCGCCTGTTCACCGTGCATTTCCACCTCTACGCGGCCCCATCCTATGTCGCCAAGCATGGCAGGCCGTCTTCCGTCGCCGAGCTGAAGGCCCATCGCATCGTCACCTTCGGCGTGCCGGTGCCGTCGCATCTGTCGGAGCTGAACTGGCTGGAAACGGTCGGTGATTTCGAAGGCGGGCAAAGGGTGCCGACGCTGCAGATCAACGACATATTGTCGATCAAGCGGGCGGTGCAGGGCGGTGCCGGTATCGCCATGCTGCCCGACTATGTGATCAGCAAGGACTCCGACCTCGTGCAGCTGCTGCCGGAGACCGAGGTGCCGTCTTTCGACACCTATTTTGCTTATCCGGACGCGATGAAGAACCAGGCCAAGCTGCACGTGTTCCGGGACTTTATCATCGCCAAGGCGAGAAGCTGGTCATTCTAAGGACATGTCGATTGCCTGGCCCGACCTGAGCCTCAACATGCCCTGAGACGGCGCTGCCGGTTTCACCTACCCCCGCCAGGGCGACAGTCGAGGCAGCCAGCCGGGCACGTTGCGGCGGTAGGCGTCGTATTCGGCGCCGTACCGGTGAGCCAAAGTCGGCTCCTCGTAGAACCGCACGAAAGAGCCCATGGCGATCGCGCCGATGACCGCATAAGCGGCCAGCGTCCAGCTCGAGAACAGCAATGCCTGGCCGAGGATGATCGACAGCACGGCGACATACATCGGGTTGCGGACATGACGGTAGATGCCGCCGATCACCAGCCTCTCGGTTGGCGCGACCGGGGCGGGCGTGCCGAGGCCCTCAAGCGCGAATCGACCGAAGGCATGCAGCAGTGCTGCGATCGCGACGGCGATCAGAAGCCCGCCGGCAGGAACAAAGCCCGGCAGACCAGACCACGGCAAGCCCCAGCGATCGGTCAACAGCCAGGGCACCAGCCCGGCAACCACGCAGGGCGCCGCGATGAAGAAGGCCGCACTGCCGGCGATCGCCGAAAACGTCCGCATTGGCTGCTTCCTCCCGATTGCCTTAGAAATGCACGCCTGCTGCCTGCTTCCACATCATTGCCCGGTTTTGGCATTTTGAGCCGAAAGCCAGCCGAGATCGGCAATTCTGTAGTTGCAATTGCCCGATTCGGCGGCCCATTTCGACGATTCTGCTGGTCCTATTGGCTTCTGGAATGGGTTAGACCACAGCCTGCGTCTTTTTGCATGCGTGTGTTGCAAAATAGATGCTTGTTTCTTGGGCATGATGAGCACATATATAGATCATCTCCTGGGCGCGTTCTCCTCCCATTAGCGCCCTCGAGTGTTCCCCTCTGGAGGTTAGCCTTAACAGGCACTCCAATCAAACTCAGCCGGATCTTCATTGATCCGGCTTTTTTGTTGCCTGTGCTCTGCTGGGCCGGCAAAAAATTCCATCACAATTGCCACGTAACGGTGACATGTAACCTCTGGTAACATAGCCCGGGCGCCCGCGACCTGCTATGTGGATCATAGGACGCGGTGTGGTTCGGACGGGAGATGGGGGCATCACTCGTACGGCCCGGGCTCAGGCGGCTACCGCGTCCGAACCGTTTTTCCGCCGAACTCGGCGGCACCAAATGCGGCGGACCTGCCGTTTTACCTCCCAAGGAAACGGTCCGCGAACAAAACGACGTCCGGTCCCCGCCGGACGTCGTTTTCTTTTGTCCCCTCGAATCAGGTTCGAGAGGAACGCTACGCCATCAGGCAGCCTTGCCGTTGGTGTTCATCGCCTCGTCGGCCAGACGGCCGGTGAGTTCGGCCATGTGGTCGAAGACGGCACGGTAGCTGGCAACGCCCGCGGTCGCCGAGCGCAACTCGATGATCAGGTCGCCGATCTCGGCTTGCGGCATGGTTGCCTCGACGACATCCCATCCTGGCCAGCCAGGCCGCGCGTCGTAGCCGAGTATCTGGCCGCGCCGTTGCGGGATGAGAGCGATGATCTTCGAGGTGGCGTCGGAGGGTGTGACGATCTCGACCTTCATCACAGGCTCCAGGAGCACCGGCAAGCACGCGGCCATGCCTTCCTTCATTGCCAGCCTGGCCGCCATCTGGAAGGCCATGTCGGAGGAATCGACCGCATGGTAGGAGCCGTCCGACAGGTTGACTGCGACATCCACGACCGGAAAGCCCAGCGGCCCGGATTTCAGATAGTCGCGGACCCCGGTCTCGACCGACTGGATGTAGGTCTTGGGCACGACGCCGCCGGTGATGGTGTCGGTGAACTGGAAGCCGGAGCCGCGCGGCAGCGGCTTGATCTCGATCACCACGTCACCGAACTGGCCATGTCCGCCGGACTGTTTCTTGTGACGGCCGCGCTGTTGCGCCGATTTGCGGATCGTCTCGCGTTAGGGCACCGCCGGCCGATGGCCTTCGCCCGGTA
>NZ_RZPL01000508.1:0-4329 GCF_004022805.1 Mesorhizobium sp. M7A.F.Ca.CA.002.04.1.1
GTATGAATCAGTATAGTCGCGCCTTACATCCGCCATGCGGTGAGCGGGACGATCGAGCGTGCGGAACGGGAACCGGTTGCGGCCGGAGCGGGTGATTCATGAAATTCCTCGGAAACAAAGCAACCGTGATGCCGCTGATGGCAATCACGGCGACGCTGGCTTTCGGTGTACCCCAGGCAGGCGCGCAGGGGCTCTTCGACATGCTTTTCGGCGGCGGCGTCAGGCATGCGCCGAAAGGCGAGTTTCCGCCCCCGCCACCGAAGAACAAGCCAAAGCCGAAAGTGTCCGGTGGCGGCGGCGGCAATGTGAAGATCAGCAGCCCGTCCTACTACACCTACAAGGCCGACCGGCTGGTTCGCGTCGACTTCTCGGCATTGGCCGCGACGCCGGCGCAGGCGACACCGCAGGACGCCGCCTTCGTCCCGTCGGCTACGGGTGCCGCGTTTCGTGATGCGGTTGCCAGCTTGGGCGACTACGAATTCTTAGCCGAGCCCGACATCGCCAAGGCGCTGATCGCGTACTACTCGGCCAATCCGGATTTCATCTGGATAAGCGGAACCAGCCTCAACAGCCGTGCGCAGGATGCGGTGCGGGTGCTTGGCGAGGCTTCAAGCTATGGCCTCACGCCCGCCGACTATACGGTCGAAGTGCCCGCTGCCGGCGCATCGACGACCGATGCCAATGCGCAACTGAAAGAACTCGTCCGTTTCGAGATGGCGCTTTCGGCGCGTGTGCTGCGCTATGCCCACGACGCCCAGAACGGCCGCGTCGATCCCAACCGCATGACCGGCTATTATGATTTCCCGGCCAAGCCGCTCGATCTGCAAGGCGTGCTGAAAACGCTGGCGCATACCCAGCAGGTGCGCACCTATCTCGAATCGCGGCACCCGCAGAATGCGGAATACCAGGCGCTGCGCGTCGAACTGGAAGCGCTGCAGGCCAGTGCGGAAAACGAAATCGTCGTCGACCCCAAACTGTTGTTGAAGCCGGGCGAAACCAGCCCCGAACTGCCGAAGCTGCTGACCCTGATCGCGCGCAATCTCGATGACGAGATGGGCGGCGCCTATGGCGAGGTCCTGTCCAGGCTGGCCACCAGCGAAGTTTATGATCCGGAACTGATCCCGGTCATCAAGGCCGTGCAGCAAAAGGCAGGCATGAAGGGCGACGGCGTCATCGGCCCGCGCACCGTCGCGTCGCTGGCCGGAACATCCAAGGCCGACAAGTTGCTGAAGGTGGAAGTGGCGCTGGAGGAACTGCGCTGGCTGCCCTCCGATCTCGGCAGCCCGCGCGTCTTCATCAACCAGCCGGCCTTCACCGCGAGCTACATCGACAATGGCGAGGAAAAGCTCAAGACGCGTGCCGTCATTGGCCGGACCACCAACCAGACCTCCTTCTTCTACGACCAGATCAAGCAGGTCGATTTCCATCCCTATTGGGGCGTGCCCCAGTCGATCATCGTCAACGAGATGCTGCCGAGATTGCGCAACGATCCGGGCTATCTCGACCGGGCCGGCTATGAGGTGACGGATTCGCGCGGCAAGCGCATTCCTTCGTCGGCGGTCAACTGGGGCGCCTATGGCTCGAACATCCCATACAGCGTGCGCCAGCAGCCGAGCGAGGCCAACGCGCTGGGCGAGTTGAAGATCCTGTTCCCCAACAAGCATGCGATCTACATGCACGACACGCCGCAGAAATCGTTCTTCCAGCGCGATATGCGCGCGCTCAGCCATGGCTGCGTGCGGCTGCAGGACCCGCGCGGCATGGCGGCGGCGGTGCTTGGCACCTCCGTGGACTATATCGCCGAGAAGCTGAAGCACGGCCACGCGACCGAGAACGTGACACGCACGATCCCGGTCTATGTCGCCTATTTCACCGCATGGCCCGATCTGTCGGGCAAGGTCGAATATTTCGGCGACGTCTACGACCGCGACTCGCGGCTGAAGCAGGCCCTGGATGCCACGGAGGCGGTTCGCTCGCCTTCGAGTTGATTTAGCGCTCGAACAGTGGCCGTCGGAAGCCGGCGTCGCGCCCGGCGATCAGCCAATAGAGCAACCCGGCGACAAGGCCGGCAGCGGCAATGATGCCGATGTCGACCCAACGCTCCGGGTCCATGTCCTCCGGTGCGCTCGGCCAGATCAGGGCGAAGCCGCCGACTGCGGCGCCAGCGCCGAAAACCATGTGCAGCAGGACATTGCGCAGCGAGAAGAACTCTGCGATCAGCGCGAAGATCAACGTTTGCAGCGCGGTCACCACGATCGTCAGGAAATAGACGAACATGCCGAGCGGCGGCACCAGCAGCACCGCGATCGGCGAAACACCCATGACGTCGAAATAGTTGGGCGCATTGGGCAAGGAACTGAGCACGCCATAGATCACCGCCACGGCGATCAGGCCGACCAGCACCGATACGAAGTAGCCGGCCAACATCATCAATATGCGCTTCATCACGTGCTTTGCCGTCGCCATCCCCATCCCCCAATGCGGCGCCCGGAGCTATTCCAGGAAACGACAGTCAGCCATCAAAGCACGACTGACGCAAGGGGAGGCGCCCGCGCCAGGGCGATCGCCGAAGTTGGCGCCGGGAGCCTGTGACGCAGCCGAGAACGAATTCGCGTCGGAGCGTCCCTATTTCGGCTCCGCCGTCACAGGATCGTAGGTGATTTCGACCTTCGCCTTGTCCGCCGTGTAATAGGTGACGGTGTAGGCGCCGCTGTCCCAGTCGACCTCGTCCACATAGCGAAAGCCGTCGCGCTGCTCGACCTTGGCGATGATCTCCGACAGCTTCTTGGCATTGGGCGGCGGCAGCGGCTTGTCGTCCGCGGCCAAGGCCGGCGCGACGGCGAAAAGAACGGCGACGCTGGTCGCCAGCAGAAATCTGGACATGGCTTTCCCTCAAGTTTCGTCGGGGAGAAACTCGCTGGCGTACCGGTTTGTTCCGCGGGTGGAATGCGTGCCGATTCAGTCCACCGGTTTGCAGCTGCCCGAACGAGGGGCCGCTGCCCGCTTGACTTACGCGGCGCGTCGTTGAGCGGGGTGGAGACCTGAACGGGTTCGGCGAGGGTCGACGGCGGTCACGATGCTGTGGTGGTGATCGCAATAGACGCGATCCGCCGAAGTTGGCCCGGCACAAAAACGATAACCGCCGGGTACCGACCGGTCTTCGCTTACCGGGAAGCGGCACTGATAGACGCCTAGCTGAATGAGGGGGACGTCTTTCGAAATTGGTCTGACATTTTCAGGCATGGTTTTTCAGGTTCCTGGTTCATAGCCATTGCCGGCTGACGGCCGCTATGCGACCGCGTCAAGCGAGCTTCTCTCGTTTGGAGGGCTGTGGATCACCATATGGTGTCGATCGCAGCGTCAATGAAGGCCGAAACCCCGCTTTCGCAAGCCAATCCTTGCGACTTAAGGCCACACTGGCTGCTGGGCGGGCGAGCTACGGGAGCGAGTACATTTTGTCAGCAGACAGTGCGGTCGCGTCCAGGAGCATCTCTTCGAACCGTTGCGCCGGTGCTATGGTGTGCCTGCATGATCAGACAGCAGGGATATGAGGCATGCCCGAAATCACACGCCGTACACTTCTTGCGTTCACCGCCGTGGCCTCGGTTGTTGAACCGACATTTGCCGAAGCGGAAGGGGCCTCACCCGAATTGCGGGCGCTGATCGGAGCCCATGAAGCCAGCTATGTCGGGCTTCACAGGGTTGTTCATCAAGCGGGCAGCAGCAGCCACGATCGCAAGAGGGCAGACCGGATTGAACAGGAAGCATTGCTTGCCATCTGCTCCTATCCTGCGATCAGCCGAGGCGACCGCCGGGCCAAGGCCGATTACCTGTTGACCGCCGAGGCTCGGGGCGAACTCGACCTGGAAGAGCACATGCAGGCCATCCTGCACGCGATGAAGCGCTGATCGCGGCTCGACCGGCGTAGGGCAGAGTTTGGCCCCATCGACAGGAGTTCATGCGCGGCGACTATCTCGCCGCCTTCCATTGCTGCGACTACGCATCTTTGGCTAACGGACGAAGCGGTCAGCGACCTGTCGGGCAAGTGGCGCTCGATGAAGCCCGGCCCATGGAGCAAGCCCGAGCGCTGAGCCGGAACAACGCTATACGGTCTTTTGCGCCGACGACCGCATCGAGGGTGTCGTTTTGGGATCGCGAACAGATGAAGGTCCAAAACGGCTCCGACGTCTGCCCGTTCCAGAGATATGCGAGCTACAGCAGCGCGTGGAATTCGCCCAGAAGAATTTTTGGCGGGCAAGGGGCGGGGTGTAGTTGCTAGGCATTTTGGGGTGCGGCGTTCAGGAAGGCCGATGGTGGGCGATGCAGGGA
>NZ_RZPL01000509.1:0-4315 GCF_004022805.1 Mesorhizobium sp. M7A.F.Ca.CA.002.04.1.1
GAAGGCAGCACCGACGGCGACTATGAAGCCCTTGTCCGGCTGCTGAAGGAAAATGAAGAGCTGAAGGACCGCGCGCTGCGCGTGGCGGCCGAAATGGAAAACCTGCGTCGCCGCACGGCGCGCGATGTTCACGATGCGCGCACCTACGCGGTCGCGAATTTCGCCCGCGACATGCTTTCGGTGTCGGACAATCTGCGCCGCGCGCTGGATGCGATTCCCGCCGAGGCCAAGGCATCGGGTGACGCCGGCTTCAAGGCGCTGATCGAAGGCGTCGACCTCACCGAGCGCGCCATGCTGTCGGCGCTGGAACGGCATGGGGTCAAGAAGCTCGCGCCGGAAGGCGAGAAGTTCGATCCCAATTTCCACCAGGCGATGTTCGAAGTGCCCAATCCGGACGTCCCGGCCAACACCGTGGTCCAGGTCGTGCAGCCGGGCTATTCGATCGGCGACCGCGTGCTGCGCCCGGCTATGGTCGGCGTCGCCAAAGGCGGTCCGAAGTTTGCCGCCGCTGAAGCGCCGGTCGAGCCGGGGCCGGTAAACGAGCAGGCTGAGAAAGATGCATAGTTAAGGGAGTAGGGCAGTAGGGCAGTAGGGAAAAGGGCAATCGCACCTTCCGTGCGGCTTCGTGCTAAACATACTGCCCTACTGCCCTATTCCCTTACTCCCCTGGCCTGCCATGAACCCCATCGCGCTTCTCGACTATGCCGGTGTCGCCGTCTTCGCGGCGACGGGGGCGCTTGCGGCTTCGCGCAAGCAGCTCGACATTATCGGCTTCCTGTTCCTGGCCAGCGTCACCGGGATAGGTGGCGGCACGCTTCGCGACGTCATCCTCAACCTGCCGGTTTTCTGGGTCGCCAACTCCGGCTATGTGCTGGTCTGCGCCGCGGTTGCGGTGCTGGTCTTCTTCAGCGCGCATCGTGTCGAATCGCGCTGGAAATGGCTGCTCTGGCTCGACGCCATCGGGCTCGCCGCTTTTTCGGTGATGGGCGCGGCCAAGGGGCTTGCGATTACCGGTTCGCCGGTCGTCTCCGTCATCACCGGCGTGCTCACCGCCACTTTCGGCGGCATTCTGCGCGATCTTCTTGCCGGCGAGCCATCGGTGCTGCTCAGGCCCGAAATCTATGTCACGGCGGCCCTTGCAGGTGCCGGCCTTTACACGCTTGGCGATCTTGCCGGACTGCCGCCGCTCGCCTCGGACCTTGCCGGTTTTGCTGCGGCGTTCCTTGTGCGTGGCGGCGCGCTCAAATTCGGCTGGTCGTTTCCGTCCTACAAGAGCCGGCCCGGCAGGCGGCCGGAAGATATTTTGTGAAAAGGAAGCGAATAGCGAATAGGGGTTGAACGAGATAGCTCCCGCTACTTTCTATTCGCTAGCCTCACGCAGCGAAGCGCTGGGCTTCCCCGCCATAATAGTTGACGTAGCGTGCGCCGATCTCCTTGACCGGCATCACGACGAACACATCGACCGTCGAGAATTCGCGATCGATGACGCAGCCGTCGCCGATGCGGGCGCCGACGCGCAGATAGCCCTTGACCAGAGGCGGCATCGCGGCGATCGCCGCCTTGGCATTGACCGCCTCGATCGGCATCAGGTCCATCGAGCAGTAGCGCCCGGAGACCGCGCGCACGTCCCAGGCCGAATTTGTGCGGCAGTGGTGGGCGAGGTAGGTGAGCGCCTCGGCATGCGCCGCCGGCACGGTGCCGTGAAAAGAAGCGCAACCGGTCATCACACCGATTTCGTAATGGTTGATGTAGGCCCAGATGCCTTGCCACAACGCCTCGATGGTGCGTTTCGAGCGGTATTCCGGCAAGACGCAGGAGCGGCCGAGTTCCAGGAAACGCTGGCCGGGGTGACGGGCAATGAGCTTGGTCAGCTCGAATTCACCTTCGGAATAGAAACCGCCGGCCGTGGCCGCGATTTCTTGCCGCAGCAGCCTATATGTACCGACGATACGGCGATGTTCGGGACCGGAAAGCGTGGTGTCCAAAACCAGCAGATGGTCGCAGAGTGGATCGAACCGGTCGGCGTCACGGCGGTCATGGGCCTGGAACAGGTCCTTCCTGGCGCCAAGTTCGTCGTAGAACACCCGGTAGCGCACTTCCTGCGCGGCCGCGATCTCGGCCTCGTTGCGAGCGAGCCGCACTTCAAGATTGCCTATACGGCCCAGTGCCGCGCCCTTTATGACGGAATCGACGTTACGTCCGGCAAGCAAGGCGCTGCTGGCGTTCGGCCGAGTGTCACATTCCGGCATAACTGTATGCACGAGTGATTCTCCTTCGAGCCATCCCTCTTGGCACGGGGATACGGTGTAGGTGCAACAGGATTGTGACAGTACCGTGATACGACGTCGTGGGCAATACTTCGTCGGCTGGCGAATACGATCAACCGGCTACGTTTAAGTGATCGCCCGGTGCGGAACGGGCGGTGGAAAGCTCAGGCCGCGACGACCTGGCCCTCGACGGCATTGACCAGCGCCTCGGGGTCGAGCGGCTTGGTGACAAAGCCGCTGGCGCCATGGGCCAACACCGCATGGCGGGTCTTTTCCTGGCTGTCGGCCGACAGCACCATGATCGGCACCGGCCGCACGGCACTTTCTTCCTCATGGCGGCGGATGGCGGCAATCGCGTCCAGCCCGTCCATGACCGGCATGTGCAGATCCATCAAGACCACGTCGAAGCGGTCCTTGTGCGCGGCGCCGGTGACAGCCTCGACGGCCGCCTTGCCGTTGCCGACCACCCTGACGCGATGCCCGGCCTTCAGCAGCGTGGCGCGGGCCAGCATGGCATTGATGTCATTGTCCTCGGCGATCAGCACCGACAGGCCGCGCTGGCGGTTGCCGACGGCGCGCAGTGTCGGCGCGCCGCGCTTTTCCGGCTGCGGCGGGCCGAGGCTCGGAGCATGGCTGCTCAACAGTACACGCAAAAGTGTTCCGCCGCGCACCGGCCTGGCCAGGAAGGTTGCGTAGCCGCTGGCGCGGAACTCGCCAAGCATGCCGCGATCTGTCGGCGCGATCAGCGTGATCGCCTCACAGTCGGAGAAACCGCTCTGGCGCAGGCGCTTGAGCAGCCTTCCGTCGCCTTCCTCCATCGCTGCATCGACCAGGATCGCGTCGCAGCCGGCGGCGAAAGGCGCGGCCTGTGCGGCGGTGGTGGCGATGTCGACCGCGCCACCGTTGGCACGGATGGTGCGGGCGATGGCGTCGGCCTCGACGGCGTTCTTCGACAGGATCACCACGCGTCTGCCCGAGAGAGCATTCTGGCGGCCCTGCGGCGCTTCGGTGGCCGCTGTCGCAGGGACTTCGAAGACGAACTCGGATCCCTGGCCGAGCCGGCTGGATACCGAGATCGTGCCACCCATGGCGGCCACCAGGCGCCTGGAGATGGCAAGGCCGAGGCCGGCCCCGCCATGTGTGCGTGTCGACGTGCCGTCGGCCTGCTCGAACTCCTCGAAAATGCGCTCCAGGTCGGCATCATGCAGGCCCGGACCGGTATCGGCGATGGTAAAGCATATGCGGTCGCTGGTTTCGGTGCGTGCGCGTGCAATGCTCACCAGCACGCCGCCGCTGTCGGTGAACTTGATGGCGTTGCCGATGAGGTTGAGAAGCACCTGCCTGACCTTGCCTGGATCGGCGGTGATCAATTGCGGCACGTCGGGTTCGACATGACAACCCAGCCCGATATCCTTGGCGAAGGCGCGCGCCGCCAGCAATTCGATGATGTTGTCGGCGATCTCGCGCACCGACATCGGCTGCGGCTCCGGGTCGAAACGCCCGGCTTCGATCTTGGAATAGTCGAGAAGATCCTCGATCAGGGCAAGCAATGCGCTGGCTGAGGTCGAGACGGCGCCGACATAGGTCTGCTGCTCCGGCGACAGGCTGGTGTCGGCGAGCAACCTGGCCATGCCCATGATGCCGTTCATCGGGGTGCGGATTTCATGGCTGACGGTGGCGAGGAAACGCGATTTGGCCTGGCTGGCATATTCGGCCCGTTCGCGTGCGGTGATCAGCGAGGACTCGGCGCGTTTGCGGGCGGTGATGTCGCGGGCGATGGCGCGGTGCGAAACCGCGCCACTGTCCTTGTCGCGCACCGACAGTTCGATCCAGGAGAACCAGCGCTGCCCGCTCGGCGTGCTGATAGAGACATCGGTGGAACTCAGGCACTCATGGTCGGAAAAGGCGGCATCGGGAACCATGCCGACCTCGATGCCGAGTTCCGCCAGGGTCTTGCCGGCAAGATCGCGCTGGTCGATCTCGACGAGATCGGCGAAGACCTTGTTGGCATAGACGATGTAGCCGTCGCGGTCGCGATGGATGACGAG